>JAQTMJ010000031.1 GCA_028714395.1 Candidatus Iainarchaeum sp.
ACTGGTGGATTCAGGATAAATGGTTCCATGAACATCCATGTAGACCCAGGTCCGGGGGCGCTGGTGCGCAGCCTGGACGCAGGGCAGAACCCCATGAGCCTGGATGCGATAATTGTGACACACTTGCACATAGACCATTGCTCGGATGCGAATGTGCTTTCCGAGGCTATGAGCAGGTACACGCTGAAGAAAAACGGCATAATAATAGGGAGCAGAAATTCAATCGAAGGGGACCACAAAGGCGACCGGGCGTTCAGCACCTATCATCTTTCCAAAGTGAAGGAAGTTTATTCAGCCAAATGGGGTGAAAAGAAAATCTTCAGCAATGGAAAGGGCTCCTTTGAGATTGAGATACTCAAGGCGAAGCACGAGGAGGAAAGCTGCTTCGGATTCAAGCTGGCCATGGACGGGCTTACCATCGGATACACGAGCGATACGGAATATTTCGACGGATTATATGGGCAGTACAAGGGCTGTGACTGGCTGATAACGAATACAATGAAGCCTAGAAAGGACGATTATAAAGGGCATTTCACGAGCGATGAGACCATAGAACTGCTCAAAATCGCGAAGCCCAAAATGGCTATTCTGACGCACATGGGGATGAAAATGCTGGATGAAGGGCCTGAGAAGGAGGCCGCGAGAATCGAAAGGGAAAGCGGAGTGAGAACTATCGCGGCCAAGGACAAGATGGTGCTCAAGCCGGGATTGGAAAAATATTTCTGAATCGAATTATAGCCATCGTTGTTTGCGCGGATACACATAAGCAAATGCAGTGACCAATACGAAAAGAATCGCAAGTGAAAGCGGGCAAACCGGGCCTTTGACTGCAACGCTCGAATCCCCGGTTCCGACGTCCAGCTTCACTTCATAAACTACCGATTCGTTGAAGGAAAACACGTTCTTTGGAATCGAGTAGTTTTCTCCCGGAAGGCGGTAGGTGAAATACCCCACATCCGGGTAATAGCAGGGGTTGAATTTGTAGAACCATTCCTGGTTCGTGCACTTGCCATTCGAGCAGGTCATATTTATTTCGCGCTGGCCTATGGGGGAATCCGAAGCGTTTTCAAGCGCGCACACGAACATGAGTTCGGCCTGGCCTGTATAGGGCGCACCGGAACGGAAAAGATTCACGGTTATGCTGGGTTTCGGGGGAGAGGGGCCTGCATCTGCAAAAATCACGGCACCTGCTAGAATTATTATGAGCAAAGCCAGTTTTTTCATAAAATGCTATCTGCTTTGAGATTATAAAAGTTTGCAAATAGATTAATATCAGGTCCGGATTTTTTCAAATCGGGCCGGGTACTCAAAACGTTTCGCCCATAAAACGGCGAAAAAGGTGAAAACATGGGAATTACTCTTTATCTGGACAGGAAGAGCGGCAAAATCGCGGTGAAGGAGCCCCAGGATGTGAGCTCGCTCGCCAACGGATTCTACGGAAAAATGGAGAAAGGAATTGTTTACCTCCAGCCCGAGGAAGCAATGTACATGCTGGACATAAGGAACGCGAAATGCGTGGACGAGGCAGGGAACACGCACACATTCAACGACCTTGCGTCGCTTTTTCTGAAAAAGAAGAAGCTGCTTGCCCGCTATCTCACGTTCAAGGACTGGCGGGACCGGGGTTTGATGGCCAGGCCAAGCAGCGAGGCTGAAGGAAATTACGGCAGAACGTCTGCGAAAAGATACAAAGGCGGGGAATTCAAGATTGATTCATATGCGCTCCAGGGGGTTTTCTTCCTGGACGATTTGATAACCGTGATTGACGATGAGGCAAGCGGCAAGGAGCTTTACGAGAAATACTGGATTGGGCAGTTCGGGACCTACAAGGCTGCGCATCGCGGAAAGATAGCAAAACTGGACATATACGAGACCATATACCTGCTCAAGCACGGGAACCTTTCGCTCAAGAACGCGAAGCTTGAGGATGTGTGGGCAGAGGCGGATGAGAGGATAAAGTATTTTGAGGATATGTATTCGGTTTACGAGGACTGGAGGAAAAAGGGGTATGTGCTAAAGACCGGCTTCAAGTTCGGGACTCATTTCAGGATTTATTTCCCAGGGGCTTCTCCTGTGCGCGAGAACGATGAGTGGATACACTCCAAGCACGTGGTCCACGTGTTCTCTAGAAAGAGCAAGATGCTCATCTCCGAGTGGTCGCGCGCGATAAGGGTTGCCCATTCTGTGAAGAAGACGTTCATACTTGCGATACCCGGGAAGAAACTGGATATAAAAGTAAATGCGAAAAGGCCGAGGCTGGATTTCTTGCTTTACCACAGGAAGAAAGGAGGAATTGAAACTCCTAAAGACGGGCAGCCGCGCTTTCTCATGTACTCGCTTTCTGAGGATGAGTATATCGGAGGGGAAGAGCTGGCCGAGGCGCTCTTTGAATCCAAGCACTATGGGCTTGAGGTCCTGCTCGCCATATCGGACAGGGAGAGCAGCATAACCTATTACGCGGTGAAGCGGATTGATTTGCCACAGAGTGACTATGAGCATTTCGAGATAGAGTGGATGCAACCCTGACAGCAAACTATTAAAAAACGAGCCAGCATATTCTCTTTCTGTTCTCTGCCACGGTAGCTCAGTTGGGAGAGCATTCGGCTGAAGAGGCCTTTTCTTGCAGACAAGAAAAGCCCTGGGAAAAGAAGGCGCGAGGCGCAATTCCCGAAACCGAAGGGTCGTCGGTTCAAATCCGGCTCGTGGCATTCGATTTTTTCATGGATTGGATGTGGTTGATTGAGTGAGCCATAATTTAGAGGTGCTGGAAAAGAGGTGGCAGGGCGTCTGCAGGACCCTCTTCGGAGGGGAAGCGTGCGGGCTCGAGGAATGCGGCAGCTGGCTCGAGGAGTTCATAGAGCCGATTTCTTACCATCATTCCAGCGTTTCCGGAAAGGAAGTCATAAGCGCTCCCATCGATTATTGCAAGGGGGCGCACTGGCAGAGCTTGGAGGAGGTAGATTTCGGCAGGAAATTCGCACCTCTTAACATAAACGAGATAAAGGATATTGATTCTCTGCTCGGCGCAATTTCGGATAGGATGTACTACTCAGGGAACGTGGTTTTCGGCAAATCCAGCAACATCGAGAGGAGCTCGAACCTGAACGACAGCCATTACATATACGGAGTCGGAAGGCACGGGAACTCCAAGTATATTGCGTACAGCACCATGGGGCGGGAAAACGAGGACTGCTTTGGATGCAACGGCATTGAGGAATCGTCGTTTTGCGTGAAATGCAGCCGCGCGTTCCGTAACAAAAGGTGCTTCGAAGCGTGGATGTGCCAGAATTGCTCCGACACATACTACTCATCCGGACTCATGGGATGCTCGGAGTGCCTGTTCAGCTTCAACATGCAGAGCCGCAGGCATTGCATAGGCAACCTGGAGCTGGAGGTTTCAAAATACAAGATGATAAAGGAGAAGCTCAAAAATGAAATGCTGGAGAAGCTTTCAAAGGAAAAGAAGCTGCCTTCGCTCCTTGGAATCGCTTCTGCGGCCAAAGCGAAAAAACTTGCAATTACGGCAGAAAAGAAAGCCACGGATGATGCACTGGACAAAGGCAGGATAGAGCAGGCTTTTTTGGAAACCACTGGGATAATTTTCGGAAAGCCCCTGGAGGGCGGCATAGATCGCTATTCCAAATGGCTGACAAGGCATACGCGACCCACCATCAGCGGGCATTCCGCTGCGAGCGGCAGGGAGCTCTTTATGCCGGACGCAGCAAACTACTCAAGGCTCCCGAAGGAAAGGCTGCTCAGCGACTCCGAGGCGCACGCGTTGGGCGCAAGTACACGAATGGGTGAAAAGGATGCTGAGGAACTGAATCTGGAGAATGCACATGAGAAAATAGCGGGTTTGGCTTTTTTCAACATCGAGTTTCTGGAAGGAAGTAACCACAACAACATCCAATGCGCGGTCTGCGTGGATTCCAGCGATAATTACCGCAATTCCCTCATGCTGTACGTAAAGAATTCAGGATATAATTTCTGGCCCAGGGACAGCGACCATATATTCGGATGCGATTCGCCTTTCAGCTCGCAGTTCTCGATAAACTGCTATTCCTGCACGAACCAGGTGCGCTGTTTCGAAATAGACTGCTGCGGCTACTGCTCAGATACCTATTTTTCGCATAATTGCGAGAACCTGCGCGACTCCATGTTCTGCTTCAACGTGAAGAACAGGAAGAACTGCATAGGGAATTCCGAGCTTTCCTCTGCTGATTACGGCAGGATAAAGAAAGCGCTCGTGGAGCAGATGCATGACGAGCTTTCTTCCACAAAGGATTTGAAATATGACATTTACAATATCGCTTGCGCAGGGCGCCCCGGCTGAGATATGCTCCGGGCAGACTGAATGGCTCTCGGCACAACCTTTATTTACCTTATCTGGGTTAACCAGAAGCAGGTGGTTCAATGGCAACCGTTGAAGAAGTGCTCGAATTCATGAAAACAAGCGATGCAAAATGGGTGGATTTGCAGTTCGTTGGCATAGACGGCCAGCTCTATCACAAGAGCGTGCCTGCCAAGAGCGTGAATGATGAAACTTTCGCAGGCGGCTTTGAAACTGAATTGGGCGAGGTTTTTGGATTCACAGGCAAATCGCTGGCGCTCCTGCCTGACCAGGATACCTACGCGAGGGTGCCCTGGGAAGCCAGCACCATGCGCGTGATTTCCAATGTTTACACCATGCCTGAGAAGGAGCGGTTTGCAAAGGACTCGCGCTATTCCATAGACAGGGTGAACATAAACGCGAAAGCCCTGGGCATAAGCGACGTGCAGCTGGGATGCGACGTTGAATTCTACATTTTTGACAACGTGACCCTGGAGAAGGTGGCCAATGACAGGGGCCCGAACTATCTGGTTGAGACACACGAGGGAAACTGGAATCCTTCCCCTTATTTCAACGCCAAGAACGGGGCCTACATAGGCCAGCCCCACGACACGCTTTACCCTGCGAGGACGCAGATTGCGGAACTAATGGACGAGACGTTCAGGTACGGGATTGACTCGCACAGCCACGGGAAGTCCGCTAATGGCCAGCAGAAGATGAAAATAAGGGAGTACAACGCGAAAATGGCCGCGGATGCGCTTATTACGCTGAAATACGTTGCAAAGAACACCGCCTTTGTGGCAAACAACATAGCTACATTCATGCCGCTCCCGATTGCGAGCGACAGGGGCAACTCGGCGAACATAACCCAGAGGCTCAAGAAAGGCTCGGCCAACCTCTTCTACGATGAGAAAGACGATTATGCGCAACTGAGCCAGACTGCATCCTATTACATCGGGGGGCTGCTGGAGCACGCAGAGGCGCTCTGCCTTTTCACCATGCCTACGACCAATTCATACAAAAAGATGCGGGCAGACCCCAGGTATGCGGTATGGGGCAAGACCAACCAAAACGCGCTTGTGCAGGTTTCAGGGGCATACAAGACCGAGGACAGGGTGATTTCCTACTGCGGGGCTGATTCCTCCATAAATCCCTATCTCGCATACACTGCGGTTGTGGCTGCGGGCTTGGATGGGATAAAGAACAAGACTGATGCCGGAAAGCCTGTGGATGAGAACTTTGCAGATATGGATTCCAAACGCGCAAAAGAGCTTAAAATCAAGCCGTTGCCCGGAAGCATAAGCGAGGCCATAGCCGCGCTGGACGGCGACAACAAGTTCCTGAAGGGCTTCCTGTCCCCTGAGTTGCTTGGCGAGTATCTGGAAATGAGGCTTTCGGAGCAGAAGGAGAATGAGAGAAGGCCCACTGCTTTCGAGATAGAGAAGTACTTCAACAGGTAGTTTTTCTTTTTTCAAAAATTTTCTTTTGGGGTGAAACCCTTAGACCTTTTCTTTTCCGGAAAAACTGAAGGTTTTTACGGCGAAGCGGTCGATTAATCGACCGCTGAGTCAAAAGAAAAGGGATATGGGAATGGGCCCGCCCGGAATCGGACCGGGAGTCTCTACCGTGTCAAGGTAGCGTCATCTATGGCTAAGTGGGTTCTTCGAAATATATCCCATCTAGTAACCATTCGACTACGAGCCCATGAATGGAGTATTAATTCAACTCCAAACAGTTTAAAACGTTTAACTCCTAGCCGAGCGAAATTTCGGCCACATCTCCGTCTTTTTTTCCAAGATGCTTCTTGAGGTTGAACGGGGCAACGATTTCTATTATTCCCGGCGGGTGGTGGGTGCGGGCAGGTATTATGAGTGCGGATTTCACTCCATCCACGGTGCAGGGATAGGCAAACAGGTCCCCGAAGGTGCGGTCTTTGCTCTTAAAACCTTGTATTATTACCGGCTCGGAATTCTTCACAAATGCGGATTTCACCGCAAGCTGTTCTTCTGAAAGGTTGAGGTTGAGCGTGCCTTCATAGGGCATAAACCCGAATTTCTCTGCAATCTGCCTCTTGTATTCGGGAAAAGAGAGGTAATAGCGCCCTTCCCCGAAGCCGGAGCAGATGGTTCCGGAAATTTTATGGGACTTGGACTCAAACGCGCTTTTCAGGCCATGATAAACCTCGCGCACTGACTCCAAGCCTGCTGGAGTCAGGGACAGACCGTGCGAACTCCTTGAAATAAGGCCATGCTTTTCCAGTTCCCGGAGCCTGCGGGATGCGTTCTGCTGGCTCATGCCAAGCAAAGTGCCCAATTCCAAAGTGGTCAGCTTTACCGGGGAGCGGTGCGCGCCTTTCCTCGCAAGCGCAATCAGGATCTCGTCCATGGATGATTTTCTGGGGCATCTTTTTTAAACCAAGGGCGAGAAAGATATTTGTGATGACATGAACAACCTCTGAATTGTGATGAGGTCAACAGCGTCTGATATTATGTTTTTGGAAAAAAGCAAAAATTAAAAGCAAGAAGGAGATTGGAAACTATGCTACGGGCAAGTTTTATCGGAAAGGACATATCCAAGGCTCTGGAGAAGGTGTTCAAGCACGTGCCCCTCCATCCGAATGTGATTACAATAGGTTCTGTGCTTTTTGCAGTTGCCGGATATTTTGCGTATTTCTATTCGCAATGGGGTGCTGTAGCACTTTTCGCGCTTGCGCTGTTCATGGATGCGGTGGATGGTGCGGTTGCAAGGGCAAGAAGGCTGGAAACGCGCAAAGGTGCATTCCTGGACGGGATTGCAGACCGGCTTGTGGAATTCATCATAATACTAACTCTTATTTTGCAGGTGGACATGCCGGATTTGTTTGTTGGAAAGAGCGTCTGGCTGATTTTCACGCTCTTTTTCGGGACGTGCATGACCAGCTTTGTGAAGGCGTACGCAGAGCACAGGCAGATAATGGGGCATATGGATGCGGTGAAGATGCCTGGGCTACTTGAGAGGGCTGAACGGGTGGTGCTTCTCATGATTGTGTTCGTGCTTGCGATTCTGAAGAACGAGTGGGCTATCCCATTGCTTGCAATCACGGCTTTGCTTTCGCTTATTACATTCGCGCAGAGGTTTTTGCACGCGATGATGGCAAAATCAAAATGAACGCACGGTTTCTTCAAGCCCTTTTTCAAGCGCGCATTCAGAATTAAAGGAAAGCAGTTTTGAGGCTTTTGAGACATCTGCATAGGAATGGAGAATGTCCCCTTTTCTTGCCGGCTCAAAAACCGGTTCGGCCTTTTTGCCCATCAGGGAAGCTATTTTCTCCAGAAGCAGGAGAACGGAAACCGGCTTGCCTGTTGCAATATTGAAGGTTTCTCCCAAAGC
The DNA here is from genome assembly GCA_028714395.1 of Candidatus Iainarchaeum sp. Lineage (GTDB taxonomy): Archaea > Micrarchaeota > Micrarchaeia > Anstonellales > Bilamarchaeaceae > JAHJBR01. Next base: position 7,700 of record JAQTMJ010000031.1, read on the forward strand.
ATTTTTGGCTGCAGCTGCAGCAAGAACATTGGCGCGCACCACGTCCTTTACGA
>JAQTMJ010000032.1 GCA_028714395.1 Candidatus Iainarchaeum sp.
GCAGCGAGGTGAGGGTTTTCATGAGGCTCGGGGGCGCATGGAAGGAGGTTTTCTCGGTGCCCTACACCGAAAACACCTGGCCCGTGAAGGAAGACGAATTTGTCGCATGCTACGCCCTTGGGGAAAACATCTATGGCTCGCGGGAGTTCAACCCTTCGCTTTCAAGCACGCTTTACGCGGCCACGCGGAAAGGCGAATACGGATGGATTAATGAGGAGGTGGGCATAGGCGGACTGCTTGAGACTTCGGAATTTTCGGGCGACAATCCGGCGTTCGGGCAGTTCCTTGCGTTCGCGTACATGCTTTCACTGGGCCACGTGGCCCGCATAAAGGAGAGAGCCATGCGGGTTCCGGAATTTTATGCCAACGTGCCCTACATGCTGGTTAAGGCAGGGGTGGAAAAGAACAAGGGGAATGGGCAGGAATCCCTGTTCCTGCTCAGGAGCGTGTGCGACCTTTCCCTGGTTTCGCTCAGGTTCTCCCCGCTCGGGGGCAGGATGCTCCAGCTTAGGCGCTATTTTGACATGAGGGAGAACCTGATGAACAGGAAGTTCGCGCTTTCGGCCAGCGTGCTCAAGATGCTCTCGGCCATGGGCCTGAGGAAGGGAGGCCCGGTGATCCTGACTAAGGGGGATTTCTCCGCCAAAGGGGGGAAAACGTACATGACGTTCGGGGCGCTTCTCTGGGCAATGAAGGCTGCGTCCATCAAGGGCGCAAGGTGGAAGGGGCCCGTATTCTGGAGCGCGCTGAAATCCCAGAACGCGAAGCTCTTCGCGGCCAGCTACTGGAAGGAGGATACGCTGGACCTGCTGGACGAGGAAACACAGCTCGCGCGCGGCTCGGACATAATAAAGGTGGAGGAGTTCTTCTCCAAGCTGACGGTCAGGAGGGTGATGGTGCAGGAAAGCGGCAGGGCGAAAGAGATTAAAGCGCAGCTTGCGAAAGCCATAGAGCTGGCTGACGGATGCTCCACGGAAAAGAATGCGTTTCTGGACAGGCCGGGCAGCTGCGGAGAGGCGGTATACGAGACAGCGGCAAAGGGGAGGAAGGCCGCGCTTGCGCTCCTCAGTTCCAAGAGGTACTATTAGATGGAAAAAATAAAGATGGAAATTGCCGGGGAGCTCTCGCTTTCCGAGCTGGTCGGGCCGGCAATGAAGAAATGGCGCGAAATATTCAGCATATCCCAGGTCGAGCTTTCGCGCCACCTGGGCATAAGCGTTTCCACCATAAGCGACTACGAGGGGAACAGGAGGAAGAGCCCCGGGACCGCGATCATAAGGCGCTTCGTGAACGCGCTTTTCGACATAGACAGGCAGAAGGGCGGCTTGATAAGCCAGAAGCTGCTGGAAGGAGAGAAGAACCTTGAAGATTATTTCAAGATCCACGAGTTCGCGCGCGGCATGAGCATAAAGGACTTCGCTGGGCTCATAGACGGCAAGGTGATAACCAACCAGGATTTGGTGGAGAACAGGCAGATATACGGCTACACGCTCATAGATTCGCTGAAAGTGATACTGGAGATGCCATTTTCATATTTTCCGCGCATGTACGGGAACGTTTCAGAAAGGGCGTTCATATTCACCGGAGTGAGCACAGGGAGGAGCCCCATGGTGGTGATAAGGGTTTCCCCATCCAAGCCCAGCGTGGTGGTTTTGCACGGGCTCGAGAACGTGGACAAGCTCGCGCTCAAGATTTCCGAGCGGGAGCGGATTCCGCTCATAATCACAAAAATGGACATAAGCAAGATTGAGGAGAGATTGGGCAAGATATAGCGATGATTTAAAGTGCAAATAGAGGAACATCTGGATGGAGAATGAGATGGCATGCATGGGAAAACTCTGGATTGTTCTTCCGCTAATTTTCCTGGTTTTGCCGGGCTGCCTCGACCAGGCTGCAAAGGAGGACAAGGAGTTCATGCTTCCCAATCCACAAAGCGTTGCAGCGCTGAACGCCAGCCTTCAAACCGATGTGGCCGATTATGAAGGCACCTATCAAGTGGAAATATACACCACTCAAGGGGGATGCTACAAATCAGGTTCCAGGGACGAGAATAACAAATCCGTGGTTTCAGTCAAGGTTTCGTCCGGCAATGTCACAAATTATTCCATGGAGGATGAGCATGTCTTGCAGGAATATAATGCAGAGAACTGGACACTATGCACGTGGCAGGTAACTGGAGGCGCAGACTGCAACCGGCCTCAAGAGCCCTGGGAATTGCTGCCGCAATGGAAGATCGAGCTTTATTTCCCGATTCCGAACGCCACTGCTGAAGCCTGCCCGAGCGCAGACCGGGAATACGGGGGAATTGCTGGAAACCGACCATTGTGCAAGACGTCCAACGGCAGCGAGAGCCGCCCCGAGGATTCTGCCCATCTTTTCAGGAACATATCCACGGCAGGCCTGGTTTTCAAAAAAGACATTGGTACCAAGTGGTCCTATTATCGGCCTGAAAACAAGACGGGAATGTGCCTCCTGGACGCAAAAAATCCTTCCACCAATGAATCTTGGGTTGTCAAATGCGGTTCAGAAAATTTTGACGGCATGGAACCGAACGTCTCGGTAGATACGGACATTTCTGTGCTGAAGAACGTTACGTGCGAAGCAAGCGACAGAGTGTGCATTTGCATCTTTGACACAGTGGCAATGAAACCCAAGGTTTGCATGCTATCTTCTGAACCGCCGAGCCCGGACGCCCAAATGAAGACGCAGATACTGCTGTTCCTGGCTGCCAAACAGATAGATGCATTTGAAGTCAAGGCAGATTCCGCCTATGGAACGTGCTATAGCCGGTTCAGGGACGGAATGGTGCAGAAATTCTGCTTTGAAGATTCACTCCTGACCTATGCATCATTCGGGCACAATTTGTGCGGCGACTATGAGCAAAATTTTTATAACAGGATCAGCAAAACTACGAGAAACAACTGGCCATAATTGAATGAGGTTCGTTTCCTTAATTCAATCCCTACAACACCAGACTAAAGTTCTGGAAGATATGGGTTTTAAAGTCTACATAGATATATTTTCTATAACCGGCATTGGGAGCTATGGCCGGATGGGCAATTTCATGTTGACTTTATCTGCAAAACCTGAATCTAAAATTCGGCGGTCTATCTCGGAATTTATTACATGAATTCCCCGACACGTCCGCCGACGATTCGGCGGCCTATCTCGGAATTCTACATGAATTCCTCGAACGCCTTTTCTATTTCCGCACTCTTTACTGCGTGCCCGATGAGCGGCCCGCTGGCAAGCTGGGGCGATTCGTCAACATAGGTCGGCCTTTCTTCCTTGTAGAAAACCCCTGTGGGGATTTTCGAATAGTTTGAAGACATTTCCTCGAACGCCTTTTCCATCGCTGCAGCCTTGTTCTTCGGGTCGTGCCCGGCGCTCTCGAGCTTGTACACGCGCTGCTGCCACCATGCGAAAGTGTTCAGTTTATTGAACGTAACGCAGGGCTGCAATACATCAACCAGAGCGAAGCCCTTGTGCTGGAGCGCCTGCTTGAACACTTCTTTCATGTGCGCCATGTCCCCTGCGAACACCCGCGCCACGAAAGTTCCGCCTGCCGCAATCGCGACCGCGAGCGGATTGAACTGCATCTCGAGGTTCCCGTGCGGAGTTGATTTGGTCTTCATTCCGTGCTGGCTGGTCGGGGAAGCCTGGCCTGTCGTGAGCCCGTAGATTGAATTGTCGTGCACTATGTACGTCAAGTCTATGTTTCTCCTGAAAGAGTGGAGGAAATGCGCCGAGCCTATTCCGTAGCCGTCGCCATCGCCGCCTTCCGCAATCACCGTGAGCCCGTGGTTCGCAAGCTTCACCCCTGATGCGACCGTTACGCTGCGGCCGTGCAGGGATTCAAACCCGTAGGTGTTTATGTAATGGCTTGCCTTTCCTGAGCATCCGACTCCGGAAACCAGAACGGTCTTTTCCTTTGGAATCCCAAGCTCGCTGAGCGCGCCCTTGAGCGCCATGTGCAAGCCAAAGTTTCCGCATCCCGGGCACCATTGCGGCTTCTCTTTAGTAGTAAGCTCTTGTATGCTGCTCATAAAAATCACCTTTCAACCTTCCCTGCCTGCAAGTAATCGTAGGGCAGGTTATCAATCACGTGGATCTCCTTTTTTCCTTTCCAGTTTTTCTCCTTCAGCTTCTTCACTTCCGAAGCTATTTCTTCTGGGAAGAACTGCCTTCCGTCGTATTTCAGCAATTTGAAATCCGGCCTGAATCCAGCATACTCCTTGAGCACGCCCGCGAGCTGGCTGGTGCGGTTGTTCTCCACCATCACCGTGCGATTCAGCTTCCTGAAGAGCTTCTTCAGGTTTTTCGCATCCAGCGGGAAGAGGAAAACAAAATGGAGCACGTTTACTTTCATTCCTTCGGAGTTGAGGATTTTGGCCGCCTCGAGCGCTATGCCTTTGTGGGAGCCCCAACATATTAACGTGAGCTCCGCGTCCTCTGCCCCGTACAGTTTGGGCATTTCGAAATCCTCCTTGAGTATTGAATTGATTTTGCGCATGCGCTTGTCCACCATGGCCGCGCGCACCGAAAAGGTTTCGGCGCTGTATCCGTTCTCGAAGTGCTCGTAGGAGCCGGAGACGTGCTCGCCCCCTATCACTCCGGGAATGGGCCTTGGCGATATTCCGTCTTTTGTTATGAGGTAGCGCTTGTAGCGCGCGTTCAGCGGAAGGGGCTTCATGTCTTTGGTTATCATCTTGCCCCGCTCGATTTTCACTCCCATGTCGAATTTGGCGCAGGAGAAGAACGTCTCGGAAAGGTACTTGTCGCTTAAAAGTATCACAGGAAGCTGGTATTTGTCCGCGAGGTTGAGCGCCCTGGCAGCGTAGTGGAAGCATTCGTGCATGTCCCCGGGCGCAAGCACTATCCGCAGGAATTCGCCCTGGCTTGCGTTGAGCGCGAATTTCAGATCAGCCTGCTCGGTCCAAGTGGGAAGGCAGGTGCTCGGGCCCGGACGCTGGGCAAGGAATATGGTAACCGGGGTTTCGGAAAGCGCGGAAAGCCCCAAGCTTTCGGCCATGAGCGAAAAGCCGCCTCCGCTGGTTGCGGTTGCTGCGCGCACGCCCGCGAAATTCGCGCCTATCGCGTACTGCACCGCCGCGATTTCATCCTCGGTCTGCTTCATAATGATGTCAAAGTCCAGCTCCTTCTGGGCTATGTAATGCATTATGGAGGATGAAGGAGTCATGGGATAGGCGGAAAAGAGCTTAAGACCCCCTGCGGCCGCGCCGAGCGCTATTGCCTCGTTCCCTGAAATCACCATCTTCCTGGAGTCGCTTTTCTTCCTTATTTTGAATTTGAAGGATTCCATCTGCGCTTTGTAATTGTGCAGCATGTAATCATGGCCGGCGCGCGCGATTTTCACGTTCTGGTCCACAACCTGCTGGCCTTTTCTCGCGAACGTTTCCGCCAGCACCTGCTCCAGGAGCGAAATGTCGTAGCCCATGAATGCGATGCTCGCGCCCAGCGCCACCGTGTTCCTCATTATCACGTCCCCGCCGTTGTCGGTTGCGAGCCTGAGCAGCGGAACGTCCAGCAGCGCCTTGTCCGCGCCGAATTCGCCGGGCTCTATTTTCGTGGCCGAAGAATCGTAAATTATTGCTCCGTTCTCGTAAACCTGCTCCCTGTGGAAATCCACCGTGGGCCTGTTCAGGCACACAACCAGATGATTCTTTTTCAAAGGCGCGTGCACATCCTCCCCTACCCTTATCTGGAATGTGTTTTCGCCGCCGCGCACGAGCGACGGATACTCGGGATAGCCCACAGCGCTCAGACCTCCGCGGGTGAACGCCTTGCACATGGTGAGCCCCGAGGCCATTATGCCCATGCCCGCCTCGCCCCCTATTTTCCATATGAATTCCATTGCACAACCTCGTTAACGTTTTGATGCACTGATCGCTTTATGAGAGTGAGAAAACGCCTTTAAAAACTTACCTGAAGCCAGTTCGGCAAATGGCGAAGTGCACTCATGCTGAAAAGAATCTCCTGGAACCGTACAACGTCATGAAATTGTTCATGTATACCTCCCGTATGGAAAGCGAAGAATCCGGATGCTGCTTCTTGTTGCCATTGTAGTGAAAGGCCACTTCGGAGCTCTTTTCAAGGTTATGGGGGCTTACATCTGAAGGTTTAATGCCTACAAGCCCGCACTTCAATGAGAATGTCTTCACACCCTCCATGATGTTAAGGCATACGTTGCGGCTGAGCAGGTCCATGTCAACCACCTGCTGTTCTATCTTTATTCCTGTCTGCCGGGTCAGCGCCTTCCTCTCTTCATTGCCACGCAGGTCGCTATTAGCCGCCTGGTTTGTCTGCTGGGTGAAACCGACGCCGGATACGCCGATTTTGTTCTCGAATTCAGTCTCGTTGCGCACTATTACGAGCATGGCCTTCGCGTCCAGATGGTAAAAGACCTGGCCAAAAAATGCTGAAGCAGTTATTTCCCTTATCTGGGCCGGGTTCATGGGTGCATCGCCGGGTTTTAGATTGGTTTCCTTCCATTTGATGATGCGCCTGGCATAGTCTTCCATCTCGCTTTTAAGGGAAAAAAATGCACCGCTCTGGGAACCGATATCGGAAATGGATGAGTGCTCCATGAAAAAATAGAAAAGCCCTGTCCTGAAATCTGCCATGCTTTCAGCTGAGCCGAAGAAGCCCGGAAGCCAGCGGTTGGCGTCCATGAAGGCGTCCAGTTTGGACTTGGCGTTTTGCGCAAGCTCCCCGTAGGCATGCCGCACATCATCCACGCTGTTTCTTTTCAGGTAATCCGCAGTCTTTGTGCGGAGCAGCTCCAGTAGTTCAAGCCCAGATCTAGGCAGTCTCACCGAAGTCTTGCAGTCCAAGGCCCGGGAACTCAGGAGCAGAAGGAATGCGCGCTTTTCAGCCTCTTCGCGGGAATTAAACCAATCGGAGAATGAAGAGGTGCAATGGACTTTTGAAAGCTGCTGGAAAACCACGTATTGCCGTTCCAGGTATTTGAACTCAATCTGGCTTGCCTCGAGCTCGGAATTAATTTCGCTGAGCTTCTTTCCGCCGCGTTTCGCTGGCGTTTTTTGCATCATAGTGAGTTCGCTCATCCGGCCCCTGAGCGCGTCCATACGATCTTGAAGATAGGATGGAACGCGCAACTGCGCGGCTTCTTTGCCATGGCCGCTTTCGGCCGCCCTCCGCACACTGAATGCGTAAATGTTTTTGGTTACGTACCCTGGTTCACCGCATTGAAGCCAGGGGAAATTATCGGCCAATAGTTCTGTGAGGTCTTTGGCTTCTTCCTTGGTAAGATTTTCAAGGGTGGTACCCCCATGCTCTCCCCTAAAAACCGGCCGAAGCGCAATCAAGATTTCATCGCGTTTTTTCTGGGGCAGATCGGACAGCACGGCATTCAGTTTTTTCCATTCTTCCGGGAACGAGTAGAGCAGCCGTATAGGAACTACGGTAAATCGGGAGTTATTTTTTTTCTGCTCTTTCTCCACCTGGCCTGAACCCATACATATCAACTAAAGTAGACAGACACACAAATATAAACATTCTGAAAAGACCTTCAATCTCACTTCGCTGAATTGATGAGTTTGAGCTTGTATTCCTGCGCCGACACGTATATGCTCCTGGTTCCGTCGGCAGCGGAAAGCACGCCGAGGAATTCCTTCTGCTGCGCGGCGCTCAGCTCGTTGAAGAACCTGAGAAATGACTCGCGGCCTATGGAATACTCGGGCCCCTC
>JAQTMJ010000033.1 GCA_028714395.1 Candidatus Iainarchaeum sp.
CCTGTTTCCCCCATCCATAATCCTGCTTATGAAAGTCCTGGGCGTGGTATCAAGAATCGCTGCCACCATCCCGAAGATGGCGAAGAACACCAGAAATAAGTAATCTGTCGAGACTGCGAACCCAAGCACGGTCAGCGCGAAGAGCGCATAGCCCAGCGCCATCACCTTCCTCCCCCCGAGTCTGTCCGTGAGCAGCCCGGCCGGAATCGCGGCCAGCGCGTAGCTTATGTTGTATATAGTATATCCGAAAAGCGTAACCAGCACGTTGCCCGTTATGTCCTGGGCCTTCAGTATGAAGAACGCGTTGCTGAACTGCGCCACTGCGAACAGCGCCCCCACAGCCACCATGCTCCTGTATCCTGGGTTCGCGAAAGCGTCCCTCAATATCGTTTTCCCGTCGCCCATTTTCCTGCTCCGTACATCCTTCACAAACCGTGACAGCACCACTACGCCGAGTACCGCGGGAATGACCGCGAGCAGCATCACGCTCCTATAGGTTTCAGCTTCGCCGAGCCTGGGGAGCAGGAGCGCTATCGCCCCGGCCGCAGCGAGCGGCCCGACTATGGCCCCGAATGCATCCATCATCTTCCTGTAGCCGAACGCCCTGCCCAGGTTTTCCTTCTTCTCGCTGTAGCCCATTATCACGTCCCTGGGCACGTCCCTCAGCCCCTTGCCGAACCGCTCCACCATGCGCAGCCCGAGCACGTGCTGCCACGCAGTGGCGAGCACGAAAAACAGCTTCATGAAGGCCGAGATGAAATAGCCCGAGGTGCTCAGGGCCTTGCGCTTCCCGAACCTGTCGGTCACGTAGCCCGACACCGCGGACATGAGCGCCACCACGACTTCGGAAGCGCCCTCAATCAGCCCTATGACCACCGCGTCCGCCTTGAGCACCTGGAGCAGGAACAGCGGCATGATGGGGTCTATCATCTCGCTGCTCACTTCCACCAGGAAGCTGGTGACGCCGAAGACCAGGGTGTTCCTGCTGAGCCCGTCGAGAGGCCGTTTCCAGGACCATCCTGTCGCGCGGTTTACGCGAAAAGGATTCTGGTCTGCCAAAAATCCCATAGGTTCTGTTTTCCGCGAAAGGAGTATAAACCTATTCGGATGTTAGTAGGCTGATGATAGTGCCTGAAAGCGTGCGGACGGAACTCAGGGAGCCGCTGGGCAGCCTGATGGATTTCCAATCCTTCATTTCCAGCTACGGAAAAAGGAAAATAGTTGCCGTGGGGGACGCGGTGGTGCTCGCGCTTCTGCGGGCAAAAATAGAGTCTTTCGTTTCCGTATTTGATTTCTCCACGAGAAGGAATCCAATTCCGGAAAAGGAAAGAAGCGAATTGGCCGCGAAATACCCGGAGCCGCTCGTTTGCGAAAACCCCGCGGGCACAATAGCAGAAGCGCTGGAGCAAAGCGCGAAGCTCGTGCTCAAGACCGGTGGCGCCCTGCGCATAGTGGGCGAAGAGGACCTGGCTGCGCTGGTTTTCATGCGCCTCTGCCCCGACGCTTTAATAATAGTTTACGGCCAGCCGGAAAAGGGAGTGGTTGCAATAGAGTGCAATGAAGCGTCAAGAAGAAAAGCGGAAAATTTTTTCAGGAAAATCAGGAAAGGCTAGTCGCTGCTCCCCCCGCCCTTGCCCATGAAGAACAGGAGCAGGAATGCGATTACCACGGTTATGAGCCCCACGCCCACGCTTATGGTCCAGTCATCATCAACGCGGATGCTGCTCCACATGTAATAAACCGCATAGCCCGCTATGGCGGCGGCTATGAACCTGAGCGCGTTCAGAAGCTTCTTGGGCATGGCTATTCGCCCGATGTCACCTTCGCAACCACTATCACGTCCTCCACTGATTTGACGTTCTTGTACATCACGCTCTTCTCCCTGAGCACCCTCTTTGCCTCTTCCTTGGAAGAGGGGAGCGGCTCTAGGAGCACGCGCACAACCTCGCCGGTTTCGGTATCGAGGATGAAATCCTGGGCATTGCCTATGAACTTCCCGCTGTCGCTGAAGATATCCATTCCGTACATCCTTGAGAGTTTCGTGGTCATATGATCACCTGTTACTATCATCGCCTCACCTTGTATAGAAGGTTTAGTTTTAAAAGCTTAATCCTGTCCGGCCTTCGGCTGCCCGCCATGGTGCATCACTGAACCTCCACGGGTTAATCCTGCGGACTTCGTCCGCAATCCCTTCAGCATGGCTGAAGGAGCCCGTGGAGGTTCACAGCTCGAATTTCCCGTTGTTCCCGAACTGCTCCAGGGCTATCTTCGTATTCAGCCTCTGCACCCCGGGAATCACCGCAATCTCGCCGGTTATGGCATTGAGCATGTCCACGTCCCTGCAAACCACGACCACGATTCCATCATATTCGCCGGTGGTCCCGTAGGCGTAGTGCACGAAGCCGTGCTTCCCCACGCTCTTCATCACCTTGTGCGGGTCGCCCTGCACATCCACCTGTATGATTGCTATTATGCCATAGCCCAGCTTCTTGTAATTCACCACGGGCGCATAGCGCTCTATGGCCCCGCCCTTTTCCATCCGCTTCATGCGCTCTATCACCGTGTTGGGATGCATGCGCATCCGCTTCGCTATCTCGCGGTATGACAGCCTGGCGTTCTCGTCCAATATCCGTAAAATCCCCACATCCTTTTCGTCGTATTCGATTGCCATATTTGCATATATGTATACTAAAATTTTAAAATGTTGTACATTTACACACAACAAAGTGGAAAAAATATATATTATACCCATTTGATTATAAAGTGGGTATACAATCCGAGGTGGGCACGTGCAGACCAACAACGAAGCCGCTGGAATGATAGAGGAGATGGGCAGCGCTGTCAGGAGCAGGATGTTCGGCACTGCCGGATTGAACCGCATAATCGAGCTCAGCATCGCGCTGCGGGACAGGCATCTGACCCGGCTCGGGGAAGAGGAAAAGCGGCAGGTGCTCTCAATACTGCGCGTTGCCAAGGTGCATGCGCTTTCCCACGACGCCGCCTATTCCTATCTGGAGCACCTCCAGCTGCTCGAGAAGGACATCAGCAGCGGCTAGTCCCCGTAGGTCTCGAAGTAGAAATCCGAGAAAGCATAGGCCAGCGGATCTTCCGCAAAAGCTTTCTGCACATCCTCCCCTGAGAGCAGCGAGCCGCTTTCCGGGTTTATCATGTGCTGCTCCCCCCTCCACTCGTAGCCCACGTAGATTTTCCTGCTTTTCGTGATGAGTACTTTGGCCGTGGGGGAGCCGAAGGAGCGCAGCAGCGAGGCGAGCAGCAGCGCCTGGTCCGTCGCGTCGCCTGCCTTGAGTTTGTCCATGGTCTCGAAATCTATCCAGAAGCTCACGGGCGGCTCCACGTTCTCTATGCCCTTTATGTAGTTTATGCAGTTGCGCACCGCCCTCTCGAAATCCCGCTCGTACTCGTAGGGCTTCAAATCCTCCGAAAGGCGTTCATTCAGCTTCCTTATGAATTCGTTGTACGGGGATATCCTCTCCCTCAGCTCGGAGACGCTCTTGTGCTCGTTCTGCTCTATCAGTTCCTTGTAGCGCGATATTATCAATTCGTAAATCTTCATTTTGGCTTCGCTTCCAGGGCCGTTTTCCATGTATTCCACGTTCTCAGAGACACTTCTTAAACATTTCCCTTCATAGAAAATAACGGAAATGATTGCACTGCTCCGCCTTTTCACCCAAGGATGGCAGGGCGGAGTCCAAAAATGGGCCTAAAATTCCGCGCCGCGGCGTTTTCGGTCCAACTGCAGGCATGTGCAGAGGTCAGTTTGAGGCATGAAAATCACATTCTACGGGGGCGTTGGCGAGGTAGGGCGCTCGTGCGCGCTCCTTGAATCCAATGAAAAAAACCTGCTCCTGGACGCAGGCATAAAGCTCGGGGAGAAGGTGGAGTACCCGCTCATTCCCGACGATGTACTGGAAGGGATAAGCAATATTGCGGTGAGCCACGCGCACCTGGACCACTCGGGCTTCCTTCCGCACATATACGCGAGAAGCCCGCTGCGCCCGGAAATTTTCGCCACCAAGCCCACGCGCGATTTGATGGGCGTGCTACTGGCGGATTACCTGAAGATACAGAAAATCCGGGAGCAGACGCCGGAGTTCGGTGAGAGCGAAGTGAACGAGCTCATGCAGAAAATAAAGCTGCAGGAGTTCGGAAAGCAGTTCAGCGCCGGCTTTGGCGTTACGTTCCTGAATGCGGGCCACATACTCGGGAGCGCCATGACCCTGGTTGAAGATGATGGAAAGAAAGTCCTCTATTCCGGGGACATAAGCATGAGGAACACGCGCATCCTCGAAGGCGCCCAGCGCAACGTGCACGCGGACGCGCTCATGGTGGAGAGCACCTATGCAGGCAAGGAGGACGTGCTTCCGAGCGCCAGGGAATCCATGCTGCGCTTCGTGACCAGCATAAACGAGACGCTCAGGGAAGGCGGCTTCGTCCTGGTTCCGTCGTTCGCAGTGGGCAGGGCCCAGGAAATACTTCTCGCATTGGAGGATTACATGCGCTCCGGAGTGCTCACCAAGGCCCCGATTTACATAGACGGAATGATACTCAAGGCCATGCGCATCTACCGGCAGAACGTGATTTACGCGAGCGAGTCCATAAAGATGCGCATACTAACTTCCGATGATGATCCTTTCAAGAGCAAATTCTTCCACGTCCCGCGCACCAGGAACCGCGAAGACGTCTTCAAGGAGCCCGCGATAATAATAACCACCAGCGGGATGCTGCTCGGGGGCCCGGCGCTCATCTACCTGGAGCGCATGTGCTCAGACCCGAAGAACAAGCTCATCATAGTGGGCTACCAGGCCCAGGGGACCTTGGGAAGGAAAATCCTTGAGGGCGAGAAGAAGGTGCGCCTGGGGGACCGCGAAATCCAGCTGGAGATGAAGGTGGAGAGCATACGCATTTCCGGCCATGCGGACAGGAACGAGCTGCTCCATTTCATAAAGGGCACCAGGGGGCTGAAGAAGGTGTTCCTGGTGCACGGCGAAAAGGGAGGGGAGCTCAGGGAAGACCTGGAGAAAGACTACGAGGTCGTGGTTCCGCGGCTGCTTGAGGAGCACGATATATGATATGTGAACTAATGGATTTCCAGTCCGCACAATATTTAAAAACAGGAACACCGATGTAAGCCCATGAGAAAAACGCTCCTGCTGCTGCTTTTGCTTTTTTCAATCTCTTTCCCGCTGAACGTGACCGCGAACACGCAGCCCGGGGAGATAATTTTCCTGATAGACGGGAACCACTATGAAAGGGTAAACCTCACGCTCTTCATTCTCAGGGACGGGGTGCAGGTGAACGACGTGGAGAAAAGCGACGTGCTGCTCCCCCAGCTTTACGCGGTGCAGCACAACGGAACCGGGAGCTACGAGCTCAGGGCTGCGGATTCAAAGGGCGAATCCGCGAGTGCATTAGTGAATTTCACAATTGCCTCTCCCGCTCCTTCCACTGCTGCGGAGCAGCAGAAAGAGGATGAGCAGGGCACGCTTTACGCCATTATCGCCGCTTTGATAGGTATTGCGGTGCTTGGGTTGATTTTGTTAAGGTTTTTAAAGTCTAATAGTGATAATAAGTAGAGAAAAAAGGTGGAAACTATGGCCGAAGCCAGCGTTCAAAAAGATACTAAGGGGAAACTTCAAACCGACAAGTTAGATTCTGAGGCAATCTCTAGAAAATATGGCGTGAGCAAAGAGGTAGTTGATGAATACTGCTCCAAATTCAGCATACACAGCGAAGCCGAGCTGCTCGATCGTTTCGTTGCAAACAACTACCATAAGTTATCTCCAAAAGGTCCGACCGGGCAGATATTCTCTACACTCAACCCGTTCAAAAAGAGACGGAGCATTATTGAAGATATGAGTGAGACTAGGGATAAAGAGGAGCGCTGCAGATACGCAATCCAATTCGAAGGAGCCATGCTTGCGGAACTCGTATGTGCGCGCGCCGGTGCAGAATCCAAAATACCAGCTGTGATAGACGCTCTCTCCGAAAGGAAGAACCTACCTACCGTGGATCCGAAAAGCGGCAAGCACGGCAACGAAAAACTGCGCGCTTTGAATGCCATAGGGCTGGCTTATGATGGAGTAGAGCAAGTGGGCGCAGCGGCTCCCGAGCCCCTGGAATATCCGGTGAAAAAGCAATACATGAAGGAAACGGTGGATGTTCTTGCTGCCGCACTTTTTGATGGCTCGAAGCTGAGAAAAGATAAGGACCTTGAGCTACACCTTGCAGCCGGAATGTGCGCACTACACTCTGGTTATGTCGACTATCTAAACGGTTTGGTGAACAAGGGAGGGATTGAAAAAACGGGCATGCTGAAGAAAATTTACGATGCGTCATTAGCGGAGTTCGAGAGCAATCATTCAGCTCTTGACGATTGTGTCAAGAACGGATTCATAGAAAAATATGACCAGAAGAGTTACACAGTTGACGCTCTCTATGCGAGGACCTACTCGCAGACGTATTCCACTTACTATCTATTGAAGAATAACGCCGAACCAGGCAAGGAAAAGGCATTTCTCGCGGCCATGGGTCCTTCCAGCGATGCGGAGATATCCAAAAAAGCAGGCGCTCTCGCTTCGGTGGGATTCCTTCTAAATTTCGAGAACAGGTATTTCGGCTTCTTGAAAAAGGACGAGCAGCGCTCATTCTGCCTTTGCAAATCCACCTATGAAAAGCGGCTCACGGAAATCATGGCTAGCTCAAGCTTCAAAGAAAACGTTGAGTTTACCGCCCTGCTCCTTAAATCCACCGCAAAAGGCGAGGAAGCATACGCGGCGTGGAAGAAGGCGAGAAAAAAAGCAGGCGAGAGCTGCGAATATGGAGATTATCTGCAGGAAACGATAAGAAAAAGATGGGCGGACAAAGTCGCTCCTGCGCAGCTTTCCACTCTTGCACTTGATTCCAAGGATAAAGAGGCATACGCCCAGCTCGTTTTCGACAAGGGTTTCACTTTAGAAGATATAAGTGTAGCGAGGGCAATGGGCTTTGATTTGGCCAAAATACTTGGCATCTACAAAAACTTGGAAAAAGGGCCTGAATACCAAGCGCTGGTTGCAAAGGGCAAGGAACTCGGCCTTAATGCGCAATACCAAGAATTGCTTGCCAAAACCTTGCTTCCGCACCTTGTGCTGGTAAAACTGGGCGAAGAAAGCCGGGAGGGTGAAAAAGCCGTGGATTTGAAGAGCATCATTGGCTCAATTTCGGCAGCCAGCATAAAAAACAGTGCAGACGAGCTGAAAAAAACACGCGGCTTCGAAGATATATCTGATGACAAAAAGCAGATGCTCATCTGGAACCAGCGGGTTATGCTTTTCCTGGAAGCGGCTTCAGGAAAGCTTCTTGTAACTTACCGTGTTTCGGAGACGATAGAGCTGCCAGCGATTAAATTTGAGGCAGCATCAATGCCTATGGGAGAAACAAAAGGGTTGAGAATGGGAGAGGAAGAGCTTCCTTTGCCGCCACGGGCGGCGGCTGAGATAACAATGCAAAAAGGCGGCGGTTACTATGTGACGCTCGAGAGCTTGTACAGCCCCAAAGAGGTTGCGTACTATGCGATTGAGAGCTGGTATCTGCAATCCAAAGTGGGGGATCCAGCCAAGCTTGGAAGCGTTTATTTCGGCGTGCCAAGAAAAGGTGTAAGTGAAGAATACCTCGCGCGGCTAAATAAGAGATTCACCCAGGGCTACGATTATTTCCTTCAAA
>JAQTMJ010000034.1 GCA_028714395.1 Candidatus Iainarchaeum sp.
GGCTTATTGGCCCAGGAGATGCACGGAACGGATTTGGTGATTGCAAGAGCTACGGCTGCGCTTTTTGAATATAAAAATTCGGGCTTGATTTCGCACGAATACTTGCCTAATGCATTTCCCGAGCCGGATTACGAGATAAAGCTCGGGCTGGACGAGCGCGAGGTTATGGCTTTCAGGTCGTTGTTCAGAGTGAGAAAAGAGATTGAGTGCGCAATAGATGCGATTGAGAAAAAGAATCCGAAGTTCATGCTCATGGATGGCTCGCTGGCCCCGCTTCCTTCGGACAGGCCGCCGGACGACAGCGACATTGCCTACGAATATCACAATTTGATCAGGTTGTACAGGAAGCTGTTTGAGAGCGCAAAGGAGAGGAAATGCGAAATGGTGGGAGTGATAAAGGACAGCAGGGCAAAGAGATTTGTGGACATAGTTAGAAGTGAGGTGGATGTACGTTCGTCGGATTCGGTTTTTTTAAGCCACCTGCTCAGGGAAGGGGAGCGCACTTTCGCTTTCAAATATACTGCGGACGTAAAGAAGCACTCCATACTCAGGGATTTCGGGGAATTTGGGGCAGCACTGAACGTGATGTACCTGAAACCCGTGGAAGGGGACAGGCCGCTCAGGGTGGAATTCTTTTCCCCTGATTTCAGCGGGATTGCATCGCTCGTGTATTCGCTTTCCAGGATAAACAGGAGCTACGCGTACCCCGCGGTGCTAATTGAGGCGGATTTGAGGGCTGCACTTGACCCGCTGGAGCTGGAAAGGGCGCAGAAGAGCCTTGCTATGCAGAGCGGATTCGGGATGATGCCTTTAAGGAGGAATAGCAGACCATTTCGGTAATTGCACATGCGGGCAAGTGAGCGTAGCGAACGCGATTAAGAGGGGGTTAATGGAACCCTTGAAGAAGGGGGAGATGCCTTATATGCGCTTCTTCATCGCCCCCTTCTTTAGGGATGCAGAGCGGGTTTGGGATGATGCCCTTAAGGAGGAATTCAAGGCCGTTCAGGTAATAGAAAGCCGAGGTTGAGGGGCAATTCAAAAATCGATGAACGTTTCTTCGTAATTGGAACGGGGGGTTATTTCCCCTGCAATATTTTTCATCATCAGCTCCTTTACTTTTTCCATCTTCTTCTCTTTTCCCAGGACCCAGCTCAGTTTGACGAACGCGGTTTCAGGAGTCCAGTCGGCTCCGTTACCAATTACCCCTATGTCCTGCAGGATGCGTCCGGCCGTGTAGACGCCCATGTTTATGCGACCGTAAATGGTCTGGGAGCTCATCACAACCGGTATTCCTGAATCTATTAGTGATTTGAGGCTGGGCACCAGGTTGTTCGCGAGCTTGTCATTGAAGGCGTTGGTGGGCACGTGACCGAGCCCGGTCCCTACCAGCACGAGCCCGTCGTAGTCCGCGAACTTGCTTACCAGTTCTGGCTTTATCCCAGGGTGGGAGTAGAGCATTCCCACGTTCTGGGAGAAATGGTTCTGGAGGTCGAGCTTCCTCTTCTCATCGCGCCTTTGGTAGGGCATGAGCGGCTCGACAGTTCCGTTCCTGTGGTCCACCTTGGCCAGCGGCATGGTATTTATGGACCTAAATGCATCCCTGCGCGAAGTGTGCATCTTCCTCACTTTGGTTCCCAGGTGGAAAAACGCATAATCATCATTGCTGTTTGCATGCATGCACACGCCCACATGGGCGAGGTCGCTTTTAGCAACCAGAATGGAATTGAGGATGTTGGACTCGTTGTCGCTGCTCGGCCTGTCGGAAGAGCGCTGGGCTCCCATCACCACGACCGGGACCGGAAGGTTTGCGAGAGCGAAGCTGAGGGCCGCCGAGGTATAATGGAGCGTGTCGGTGCCGTGCATCACTATCACTCCTTTCGCCCCGTCGCGTATCTCGTTCGCAACCTCCTGCGCAACCACCGACCAGTGGCGGCTGTGCATGTCCTCCGAGAGCAGCTGGAAGAGTATTTTGCTGTGCACCGAAGCCATGTGCTTCAGCTTCGGGAATGCGTTGAACAGGTCTTTCGGAGAAAAGGCAGGAAATGCTGCGCCGGTCTTGTATTCCACCTTGGAAAGGACGGTGCCTCCGCAGCCCAGAATCGCGATTTCCCCGCGGGGATAGTGCTCGGGCGCGGGTTCGGCCTTTTTGGGCGCCTTCTCCAGCTGCGAGAGCGTTGCGCCCGCGGAACTTATGCCGATGTTGTAGCCTGAGTCAAGCTTGATTACTAGTTCGTCGCTCTCCCCTGCACGGGGCATCAGGATTCCTTCGTGCGTCTGGCCGCCCTTTTCAACTCTTACCCTGTCGCCTATGGAAATCCCTGCCTTCTTCAGCATCGCGGAAATCTTTGAAGAGTACATGCAAATATGTTCGTGGATTAAGCTTTAAAATACGGTTTCCGATAAAGGAATTGGGATGCTTATGGATATCATTTCTCCTTTGGATGGAAGGTACAGGACCGAGATGAGCGGGATTTTCGGCGACAAGACGAAGTTGGACAGATGGATGGACGTTGAAATAGCGCTGGCCAAGGCGCACGCGAAGCTGGGAAACATTCCCAAGGATGCGGTTGGGAAAATAGAGGGTGCGAAAGCCAGGGTCAAATTGGAGCGGGTGAATGAAATCGAGGGTGAGATTCACCATGATTTGATGGCCATGGTGAAGGCGCTCAGCGAGCAGGCAGGGGATGCGGGGGCCTATGTGCACCTGGGGGCCACGAGCTACGATATTGAGGATACGGCAACTGCGCTGATTTTCAGGGACGCGATTGCGCAAATTGAGAAAAGACTCAGGGAATTGCGAATTGTGCTCAAGGAGCTTGCAATCAAGCACAAGAAAACAATCTGCATAGGGAGAACGCACGGCCAGCACGCCACGCCCACAACTTACGGGATGAAATTCGCGCTTTATTACCAGGAAGCCGGACGGAATCTGGAAAGGCTGAAAGAGGCGAAGAAAAGGATTCTCGTGGGGAAGATGAGCGGGGCTGTGGGAACCATGGC
The DNA here is from genome assembly GCA_028714395.1 of Candidatus Iainarchaeum sp. Taxonomy (GTDB): domain Archaea; phylum Micrarchaeota; class Micrarchaeia; order Anstonellales; family Bilamarchaeaceae; genus JAHJBR01. The sequence goes on from JAQTMJ010000034.1 coordinate 3,001, forward strand.
TACTTTCAAGGGCCAGGGGGAGAAGATTGAGAAGCTGGTGATGGATGAATTGAAGCTGGAGCCTGCGCCCATTGCGACGCAAATCGTGCAGAGGGACAGGCACGCGGAAATCCTGGGAATACTGGCGCTCACTGCGGCTGGGGCCGAGAAAATCGCGAAGGAGCTAAGGAATTTGCAGAGGACAGAAATAGGGGAGGTTGGAGAATCCTTCGGAAAAAAGCAGGTGGGCTCTTCAACCATGCCGCACAAGAGGAACCCGCACAGGAGCGAAAGGGTGTGCAGCCTTGCGAGGATCGTGAGGGCAAATGTTTCTGTTGCGATGGAAAACATCGCGCTCGAGCACGAGAGGGACCTTACGAACTCGGCTAACGAGCGGTTCATATTCCCGGAGAGCTTCATAGTGCTGGATTACATGCTGAAGGAAATCACTGGAATACTTACGGGTTTGGAATTCTTCCCGGAAAATATGAAGAGGAATTTGGAGCTCACCAACGGGCTCATAATGGCCGAAAGACTGATGATTGCGATAACCGAAAAGGGGATGATGGGGAGGCAGGAGGCGCACGAATACGTGCGGGAGCTGAGCCAGAAGGCGTTCAGGGAAGGGAAGCATCTCAAGGAATTGTTTGCCGCAAGTGAAGCAGGGAAGAAATTGGGCAGGAAGGAAGTTGATAAACTGTTCGATTATTCCACTTACGTGGGCGAGAGCGAAAAAATTGTTGAAAGGGCGCTGAAGGAGTGATTGTAACTATAGTTACATTGACTTTATCAGTTCCGCCACTTCCTTCGAATCCACACGCAGGCGGTATTTGGCCATTATCGCAGCCATGCTTTTGCTGTTCTCCTTTATTATTTTCCTGAGTTCCGTTCCGCTTATTTTCCGCAGCTGCTTTTCCTCAAGGGCTTCTTCCACGCTCTTCCCTTTTGCGGTTTCCCTCAATAAATCCGCTATTGCGGCCTTCACGAAGCTTCCTTTGAGGTATTCTTCAAAAAGCGCAAGCACATGCTCCCCGCCCACTTCCACGCCCTCGCGCCTGAGCATGGTGAGCGTATCCTCCAAAGTCGCAGCTGCAAGCGTTGGCTCAATTTTCATCTCAACCAATCTTTCGAAAATCTTCAAATTCCTGGAGCGCAGCATCCGTTCTGCCATGTCCCTATTGAGCAATTTGAGGAGCTTTTCCCTTTTCTGCTCCAGGCTTTCCGAAGCCCCGGACCTTATTTCATCAAGCAGTTCCCTGCCTATGCGCACCGGAGGGATGTCAGTTTCAGGATAAAGCCTTGCCCTGCCTGCGAGCGGGCGCATGAACGAGCTTGTTCCGTCCTCGTTGGCTTTCCTGGTTTCCTTCGGGATGTAATCCATCCTTGCCCTTTCAAGCGCCTTTTCCAGGGCTTTTTTCGCAACGCTTTCAGGAGCAATCACAAGCACGAACGCATCCCCTTTTTCCATTTTGAGCAGTTTGCAAAGATTGGCGAACTCTTCCGCACCAATTCCGTATTTTTTCATCTCTTCGTCGCTGTGTATTATCCCTTTCACTCCCGTGGTTTTCGCGTAGTCGCTGAGTTCGGTTCCATATCTTCTATTCGGGCTTATCTCCTTTCCGAGCAGCCCTGCGTGCTTTTCCAGCTTCATCCCGAGGGCTTTCTGCCCTGAATCCAATCCAGTTTTCAGGAGCTTGGAGGAGGTTCCCCTGAACAAATCGCCCGCATCCAGGATTTTTCCTCCCAGCCCGACTTTTCCACCAAACCTCTTTCCAGCCTCTTTCATTATCGCAAGCAGGGCTTCCTGCCTCCTCGCCTCGTTTTCCGCGATGAGCGCAAGGGACTTCAGATCCTGGGCACCCTTTATCTCCACCCGCGCGCCCCCTTCCACGCTCACGTTCACGTCCTGCCTTATGGTTCCCAGGCCGCGCATCACCTTTCCCGTAGCTCTGAGCATGAGCCCCAGCTTCTCCGCGATTTCCCTCAGGTGCTCCGGGCTCTTTATGTCCGGCTCGGTCCCTATTTCAACCAGCGGGATTCCCAATCTATCCAGGGAATATACCGCGCGCCCCTCTTTCCTCTCCACTATGCCCGCGCTTTCCTCTTCTATTGCAACGGTGCTTACACGCACGTCGCCGTTCGCGCTTTCCACCTTCCCGCCCATGGCAATGACCGCGGTGCGCTGGAACCCGGCCGTGTTGCTCCCGTCTATAACTGTTTTGCGCATCACGTGAACCTCGTCCACCGGCCTGGATTTGAGCTGGAGCGCCATTTCCAGCCCTATGCGCAGGGCCTCCGGATTCAGCGGGTGCGGTGGCTCCTCGTCAAGCTCCACCAGGCAGCAGCAATTTTCATAAAACAGATACTCAAAAGTCTGCTCCCTCTCGGCTTCCGCCAGAGACGTTTTGTCCACCTCGCCCATCTCGCTGTAGACCGGATGGAGCGTGCGCAGAACGCTTTTCGGCTTGCCATTTCCGCCCTCGCTCGGGCAGTTGCAGAAAAGCTTGTGCGTATCCAACCTTTGGTGAATTTCAAGGCCTAGCTTCATAAGAATGACCGGAAATAAATATTGAAGAAATTTAATAAATAGAGGTGGAGAAGGTATAGCAAACCGACAGCATAATTAGGATGCCCAGGATGATAAGCCTGATGGAGGTTTGCTACATGGTGGCCGAATGTTTTCTTCGGCCAGCTATGAACGAAACGCGGACAAGGTAGTATGATGGCTCTTGATGAACACAAGGCGGTGGTGAGAGGAACTGCCTGGGGCATGGCCGGGAACATATTCTTCAAGGTCATTTCTTTCGTTTACCTGATGCTGTCCACGCGGCTGTTCAGCCAGCAGGACATAGGCACCTTTTATCTCGGGCTGGGATTCATAAGCATACTCGGGATTTTCGGGGATCTTGGGCTGTTCGCGGCCTTCACCCGCTTCATACCCTACTACATGGGGAAGGGCGAAAAAAAGAAGGCCTACGCGCTGCTGAGGGGCGCCTACTGGTTCGTCACATTCTTCTCGCTGCTCATGGCCATGCTCATATTGATAGGGGCGCCCTACCTTGCGGAAAGCACGGCCAATCCGGGCCTCAAAATCGTGATGTGGGCATTGGCGTTCTTCGTGCTCGCGAACAGCCTGCTCAACCTCAACAGCTACTCCCTCTTGAGCATGAAGAATGTGAAGATGCAGGTGCTGCTTTCCAACAGCCAGCACGCGCTCAAGCTCGTGCTCACGGTATTGCTCTTCGTTTTCATCGGGTCCAATGTGCTGAGCCTCACCGCTGCCTACACCGCTTCCTTCGTCCTCGCGGCCGTTCTCTCGTTCTGGTACGTGAAGAGAATGATTGACGAGAGCGGCATAGCCTCCGATGTTACCGTGAAGGACCAGATAGAAGCGCTGAAAGAGGCGGTCCCTTTCGGCGCAGTGCTCTCCGTGATAACGGCAATGTGGATAATCATATCCTCCAGCGACAGGATAATACTGGGATACATGATTGACCCTTCGCATGCCGCGGACATAATAGCCGTGTACGCGCTGGCGACCACCCTGGGCGGGGTGGTTTCGATATTTCCGGCCGCGCTGGGCAACATATTCCTGCCCATAATATCCGAGCTCTACGCCAAGGGCAAGAAAAAGGAGATGCTTGAGAGCTCAATGTTCGCGACGCGCTGGGTGCTCATACTCATGGTCCCGGCGGCCATGCTGCTCATATCCCTCCCAAAGGAGATACTCGTGCTTTTCTACGGCTCGGCCTACGCACCCGGGGCGCTCGTGCTTTCCATCTTCACCATAGGGGTGTTCCTCAGGACCGCGAGCACAGTGCACAGCTCCATCCTGGCGGCCATGAGGCTGGTGAAAATAGAGCTGGGAATAGTGCTATTCGGAGCGGTCCTGAACGTGATTCTGAACGTGATGCTCATACCCGGCTACGGAATGGAGGGCGCGGCGTTCGCTTCTGCCATCGCACTCACCTCGGTTTCGCTCCTGCTCTTCTATTACTGCAGAAAATTCGCTGGCGGCACCTTCCTCGCAGGAAGCGTACGCCCCTTCCTTGCCGCCCTGCTGGCCCTGGGCGCGTTCTTCCTGCTCAAGGATTATTCCGCCATTTTATTCGGGCTCAGCATCCCTCTTCCGGCTGCGATACTGTCGAACCAGATTTACCAGAAAGTCTGGCAGTTCGGGGTCCTGGGAGTGCTGTTCCTGGTCTGCTGCGCCATCTACTTCGTTTTCCTCTCGCTCCTCAGGGCTTTCGGAAAAGAGGACATAGAGCTCCTGCGCTCGGCTTTCAGGCGCGTCGGCATGAAGGATTCGCACATGGAAATCGTGTGGATGCTCATGCGCTCAGAATGAGAATGTGAGGAGTTCAGAAACAGTGAGCGAAAGCACTCCGGCCCTTTTGCCCGCTTCCAGGTCGCTCCCCGAATCCCCGGCCAGCACGGATTCCGAAAGCCCGACATCAAATTTCTGCGCAGCTTCCAGAATCATTCCCGGATTCGGCTTCCTTCTCGGGTCGTTTTCATCCGGGTGCGACGGGCACATGAAAACGTCCGATATTTCAACCCCTTCTTTTTCCAGCAGCTCGAGCATGCGCGTATTCACTTCCGCATATTGCTTCTCGCTTATGAATCCCCGTGCGATTCCGGACTGGTTGGTTATTATCACAATAAGGAAGCCGTTGCGCTGGAACTCCAGCATTTTCC
>JAQTMJ010000035.1 GCA_028714395.1 Candidatus Iainarchaeum sp.
TCCCGCCCCTTCGCGAACCTCAGCAGCCCGTAGGCCGTCTCGTTGTCCCCGCCCTGGAGCACGAAATTCCCGTGGCTCGCATAAACTTCCCCCCACAGCGAGCTCCTCTTCCCATTGGCCAGCCCCGGAAGCTCCAGGTTCGCGCTTTCCTCGTCCTGTGCATAAACGCTGCTCGCATTCTCAATCTCTATGGCGAAGACCGAATCCAGTATGCTTCCCGCATACTCCCCTTTATCGTGCATCTGCTGGGCGTTCTCCAGATGCCACAGCACATCGCTGTCCTGGCTCTGCGACGCAACGTCCTCGGCAGTTTTGAGGTAATCCGCGCTCAGGTTCCTTAGTGCATTCTCGTCCAGGGTTTTCCCGTTCGTGGGCGCGTTGGCTTCCAGCATCTTCGCTATGTTGCACCACGCGTCCCCGTACATCGCGTCGTGGTAGCCCAGGTATTTCTCCTCCCTTAGCGTGTAGTTCGCCCCGCTCATGTCGTCCAGCTTCTTCTGCGCCCATCCCTCCCTGAGTTCGGCGCCAGCGAACCATTCAATGTTGTTCTCGTTCAGAGCCGGAAGCGGGGCCGAGGCAAGGCACGACCGCACTTCATTCTCTTTTCCGTTTACGTCCAGATTGTTCACGTTAGCTATGGTTTCGCTGTCTATGTATGCAAGAAACGCATCGTTCGCCGCTGAGAAATAATACCCTTTTGAGTAGAGAATCCTCTCGTTTTCCTCTATCTGGCTGAAATAGGGGTCGAGCATCTCGTCGCTTTTGAGCTTCGCATCCACTTTCTGCACGCTGTCCTGGAACAGCCCCATCATCCCCTGGGCCATCCCTGCGAACCTGGAACTTCCCGCATAGGCTGCAATGGATGCGTTCACCGGCTGCACCCTGGGCGGCTTGCGCTCGGTGCTTATGTTCTTCCCGTCTATGAGGAAACCAGCCGCCTCGCTCATGTTCTGGGCTTCCAGCACGGTCATGTTCCCGCTCTCCTGGAGCATTCTCAACAGTATCCTCTCGTAAAGATTCTGGACCGGGGTTATGAAATATCTGATTCCGTTGCTCTGGGCTATTTTCCCCTTTTCGTACAAGCCCCCCACGGGCTCCACCGAACCGTCGCTCCCTATTGCCCCGGTTATTATGGAATCCGCCCTTATGGGCCTGCCTTCCAGCGCGGATATGCCCATCACTGTGAGCGCCGCGCCCCCGCTCGGGCCGTCAAGGTAGGTGCCCGTACTTGCAGGCATGTAGGCTTTTATGCGCACGTCGCAGGATTCCCTGTCCTCCCCAACATACCGGAACGCGTAATTCTCCGCGTCCCGCGCTGACTGCTGTATGCTCAGGCCCATCCTGGGATACACGCTCATGAACAGGTCCCCGCTGCCCGACTCCAGCACAAGGCTCATGTTCACCAGCACCCCCTGGTCCCCCACCACCGCAGGGAGATAGTGCCACGCGGTGCCGTTGCAGGCCGCGAACGCGGCTGACATGAAAACAAGCAAAATCAGGAAACTTCTCATGAAATCACTCCTGCCCCCAGCACCCTGGGCTTCCTTCCCGGATCAACGATGAAAACATCATCCCCTTTCTCGTACGCGAAATCCCTTTCGCATTCTATTTCCACCTGCCTTTTCGCGCCCGCAGGCACGTCCTCGCTGACCGAAGCTTCGGCGAATTGCAGCCCCACGTACGCAAATACCTTCCTTCCTTTCTGGATTCCCTCCTTCACGAATTTCGGGCATTCCAATTCAGCCCTGAATTTTTTCCCGCTGAGCATTCCATCCCCAAGGACAAACCCCCTTTCTATGCTTTCCGCTTCCGCGCCCTTTATGTTCGCGCCTACTCTTGATCCATCAGTTATTTCACTTACGTTCTCATCATGCAATTGGAGCGACTTCACCTGGATTTTCTGCCCGCTCGGGAAAAGCGCCATCTCATCATGCACCCTCACGGTTCCGCGCTCTATCGCGCCCAGCACCACCACCCCAATGCTCTTCAGGCTGAAAACCTGGTCCACGATTATTTTCGTCTTCCCTTCTTTCCATCCGTTCTGCACTGTGAGCAGGCGTTCACGCATCTTAATCGGATCCTCATCAAGCGTTTCCCATTTCTCCAGCGCGGTCGCCTTGATGTAATTCTCAATCCCTCCTTTGTCCCCTACGAAAGCCCCGGGCTTTCCAGCAATGATGAACGAAGCCAGAAGTTCCGGGAACTCCTTTTTCCCCGTGTCCGGCCTAAACAGTACGAAATCCGAAAGCGCCAGGCCGAAAACCAGCGGATGGATTTTCTCAGGGTAGAGCGTGGGCTCTATTACTTCAACCGCAATGTCGCCCTGTTTGTACATATATATGGTGAAATCTCCAGGGGCCCCTTTCTTCCCTATCTTCGCATTCGTTTCAGCATCCAGCAGCGACAATACCCGTATCCCTTTCATAAGCACCAGCCATTTTAGAATAAAAGATGCGTCCGCCGGGGAAATCGGCTTCCAGCTCGGTTAAGAAACGAGAAGATGGAAGCACTCGAACCCGGGTCGTTGGCTTGGGAAGCCAAAATCCTACCACTAGACTACGAACGCAACTACGGATTAATGCAAAAACAGGTTATTAATCCTTATCGCTTCATTATCCCTTTCGCTTCATCGAGAAGGGACGCGTCAAGACTAGCTTTCCCGCCTAAGGTTATATGTGCCTTGGTCAGCGTTTCTTGCATTGCTTCTCTTTTCGCCAGGATTTGCTTTGCGTCGTCCTTTCCCGCGACCAATGCATCCACAAGCGTCGCGCCAGAAAGATTTAACGCATTTGGATCTAAGCCAGCTTCCAGCAGCATCCGCTCCAGCTTTTCCCGATCCTTACCGTGCTGGTCCGCATGCTTTGGATCCACGTCTTTCAGGAGCCGTTCCAGAACACTCTTCACGATTTCAACGTTGCCCCCTGCCGCAGCGTAAATTAGCGTGTACACGTCAAGTCTGACATCTTTAGATTCATCGACAAGCCATTTATATATCTCCCAGTTTCCCCTCTTTGCGGCGACTTTAATGGCGTCTTCCCAGTCTCTTGGAGTTGTGGGCATGCCGTTTTTTATCGCGTCACCCGTCCGTTTCAGCACCCCTAAATCGCCGAAGCCGGCATTAGTTGTAAGCGCGTGTTCTACATGTTCTACAAACAGTTCTCTATCCCAGCCGTTGCCCTTAGGTGCTTTTACTTTAGTTTCTCTATATCCCAGGATCGGCGGCCATTTTCCATTATGTCCGTTTGGATTGGAATGCCAACTATACGTTACCATAATACCATCGCCTTACACTAAATGTGAACCAAATATTTTAAATTCGTTTCCATAGTCCGGCACACTTCGGCTTATGATTAATAACTTTGTCCGCTATTCTCATCCATGGCCCGAACTTTTTTCCGTCACTCCTCAATCCGGAAGCACCAGAAGGACATGGTGGCTGACGTTTACTTCGCGCTCGAGAACAAAAAGCACCTGCTTGCCCACGCCCCGTGCGGCATAGGGAAAACCGATGCTGCGCTTTCCCCTGCAATCACTTACGCGATTGAGCACAACCTGGACGTTTTTTTCCTCACCCCTAAGATTTCCCAGCATAAACTAGCTGCGGAAGTGGTGAAAGGGCTTGCGGAAAAATACGAATTAAAACCCAAGGCAGTGGATTTGATTGGGAGAAGGCACTCGTGCATACACCCTGCGATGGAAAGGCTGGACTACGACGCTTTTTACCCGGCGTGCGAAAAGCTGCGCGAAAAAGGGGCGTGCATGTTCTACCGCAACGCGAAGGGAAGCAGCAAGCTGGAACAGGCAAAGTCCGAACTTTTAATGCATAAAATCCTTTCAGATTACGGGAGCATAAAAGGGCATTCCGAACTCATAGCTGCCGCAAGGGAGCTGGAAGCGTGCCCCTACGAGATAATGCTCAGGCTCTCCTCCTCATCCCAGTTCATCATTGCTGACTATTTTCACATCATCTCCCCGCAGATACGCGAGCTGTTCATGCGCAAATCAAAAAAGAAGCTGGAAAATTCAATCATAATAATAGACGAGGCGCACAACCTCCCCGCGCGCGTGCGCGACTACCTTTCGGTTTCCTTCAACAACCGCATGGTCTCGCGCATGGAAAAGGAGATGCGCGTTCTTGGGGGGAAGATGGATTTCGAGGAGGAAATGGAATCCTGGGCAAAGGAAATCCTCAAAGAGGAGAGCGAATCCCTGCTCAAGCCCGAACAGCTCAATTCGCTTCTTTCCTATTTCCAGATGAAGCCCGAGGAGCTCTGCGAATATTTCGAGGCTTTGGGTTTGGAATACGTGGGCAAGACCGGAAAAAAAAGTGCTTTGCTCAAATTCTCCAAATTCCTTTCCGGATGGTTCGACAATACGCCTGGCTCGGTGCGCATCCTGCGCGGAAAGAAGGACTTTTTATCAATCTCCAAGCGCTTCATGGACCCCGGAATAATCACATCGGAGCTCAACAATGCGCACTCTCTCATACTAATGAGCGCCACGCTCCACCCCATGCGCATGTACCGGGACGTATTGGGCCTGGACGAAGGGCGCACCCTGATGAAATCCTACCCTTCCCCGTTCCCCAAGCCCAACCGGCTCAATCTCATTGTGGAAGGCACGACCACCAGATACACGCAGCGCGGGGAGGAGGAATACAGGAAAATAGCCGGAATGATAGACAAAGCCCATTCGCTGAAAGGAGGAACCGCGGCTTTCTTCCCTTCCTACAAGGTGCTCCAGTCGGTGCTCCCGTTCATAAACTCAGGGCCGAAATGGGTGCAGGGTGAGCGCATGGACCCAAGGGAGATAAGCAGGCTCGCAAAGGACTTCTCATCAAAGGGGGGTCTGCTCATCGCCGTGCAGGGAGGTTCTCTCTCAGAAGGCGTGGATTTCAGCAAAGGCGAGATAAAGAATGCAATCGTTGTGGGCATCGCGCTCGAGGAAATGAACCTGGAGATAAAATCCCTCATAGAGTATTACCAGCAGAAATTCGGCAAGGGCTGGGAGTACGCCTACATCTTTCCCGGCGTAACACGCGCGCTCCAGTCCGCTGGTCGTGCGATAAGAAAAGACGAGGACAAAGCCGCGATAATATTCCTCGACGAGCGCTTCTCCTGGGGCAACTACAGGCGCATACTGCCCTCGGAAGAGGATTTCGCAATCACTTCGGTTGAAAAGCTGGAAAAAAAGCTGGAAAAGTTCTGGGATTCCAAATGAATAAAAGCTTGCCAGCTTAAATTCCTCCATGCTTCTCGCCCAAAAATATTCCCCTCGCAAAGTAGACGATTTGGCCGGAAACGACGAGGCCAAGCGCGTGATAAAGCAGTGGATACTCAACTGGATGCGGGGCGTGAAGCAGAGGCCCCTTCTCATAAACGGACCCACAGGAATAGGGAAAACCTCCATCGCATACGCACTCAGGCAGGAGTTCGATTTGGAGCTGGTGGAGATGAACGCAAGCGACCTGCGCGACGCGAATTCAATCGGGCGCGTGCTCTCTTCCGCAGGCACCGCGTCCTCGCTTTCCGGGAAAACCAAGCTCCTTCTCATAGATGATGTGGACGCATTGCAGGGCAAGGACCGCGGAGGCGCTTCCGCAATAGTTTCAATGCTGAAAAGCGCCCAGGTTCCGGTAATGCTCACCGCTTCAGACGTGTGGGACCGAAAACTTTCGGGCATAAAGGCAGGGTGCCAGCTCCTGGACCTCAGGCGCATCTCCAAATCCTCTGTGAAGAAAGTTCTCAAGTCCATAGCGGAAGCGGAGAAGCTCGAAATCCCGGAAACATTCCTGGATTCCATAGCCGAGAACTGCAATGGCGACTTGCGCTCCGCGATAAACGACATGCAGGCAGGGATGAACAATCCCCGGGACAGGGAAAGGGACATATTCGAGCGCATGAAAACCATATTCAAGTCCACTACTTATTCTCAAGCGCGGGAAGCCGGCTGGGGGGACGTGGAGCACGATTTCCTCAAGCTCTGGATAGACGAGAACATTCCGCTTGAATACGAATACAGGGAGGAAGTGGCTCTCGCATACGATAACCTTTCGCGCGCGGACGTGTTCGACGGGAGGATAATGAACAGGCAGTACTGGGGCTTCCTGCGCTATTCCGGGGATTTGATTACGGCAGGAGTGGCGCTCTCAAAGAATGAGAAATACTTCAAGTTCGTGCGCTACCAGTTCCCCAATTATCTGAGGCAGATGAGCTCGTCAATGGCAAGGCGCGCCATGCTCAAGGCCGTGGGGCACAAGATAGGCGTGCACACCCACACAGGCTGGAAAGATTCCCTGGAATATATACATATTATGCAGCACATCCTGGACCGGAACCCGGAAGCCATGTGGTTCTACCAGCTTGAGGAAGACCAGGTGGCTTTCATACTCGGGGTTTCGGTTTCCGATTTGAAGGAAAAATTCAGCCCCAGGGAGGAAATCCCGGAGGAAAAGGAAACTTCCGAAGCGAAAAAGGATGAAGAAAAAGAAAAGAAACCGGAGAAAAAAAATGAAGAGAAGGAAAAAGAAAAACCTGAAGTGAAAAAGCAAGGGAAGGAAAAAGAGGAGAAAAAAGCGAAGAAGGAAAAGGAGCCCAAATCCGGGAAAAAGGACGCAAAAAGGGGCACGCTCAGCGATTTTCTCTGAGAACTCCGAGATAGGTATATAAACATGACGTCGGTATCGACGATAGGCTTATAAACCTTGTTCATATTATAGTCAGCGTCTTCGGAGAAATTTCCGAGGGCACAAATTTTGAGAGGTGCATGAAATGGGATCTAAAGTGGGTTCAGAGAAAATCTCTAGAGACGACGGCTATCTCTATTTTGTCGGCAAGGACGGCTATGTTTGGGCAGTCCCCATGAAGCACAACAAGAGCGGGAGAAAAAAGAAGGTGGGAAGCGAGAAAATCTCCAAGGAAGACGGCTTCATGTACTATGTCGGCAAGGACGGCTACGTGTACAAGGCAAGACTCAAAAACTACAGGAAGTAGTTCTGGGTTTAATTTTTTCTTTATTTTCTATTTTTCCTCATTTTTCTGCCTACTTTGGACATTTTTCTCTCACCGCAACAGACATGCGTATTTATAGTTATATCCTCTGTACTAATTTTCGGAACCATGTATTCCGAGATGAGAACCTATGCGTAAAGAAATATTCGCTTGCGTATTTCTGGTTTTGGCAGCCCAGGTTTTTTTCGCTGGAGTTGTTCCTCCACCGGATATATGCGCTCAACCCGTTCACCCGCCTGAATGTGACAGCCCCCCAATGGTGGAAGGAGACGCTTTCACCAGTGTTACGATTGCCGTGGGCACGTTGTGTCAGGGGATAAAGGGCATATTGCCCATTGTTTCATTCCTGATGATAGTTGCTGCGGGAGTGATTTATGCCGCAGGCCAGCTCCTTGGCGCTGAAACCAGGGCAAGAGCCTCGGTTTGGGCAACCGCGATGCTCATAGGAGCCATGATAGGGCTTCTGATAGTGGTAATAGCGCCGTCAGTACTAAGCGCATTATATGCCGATGTAAACTCCGGGGTCTGCTAGCCCTCTTTTCTTTAGTTTTTCCCTTTCTCTTTCATATATCCATTTTTAAAACCTTTTCCGAGATTATCTACTATCAATTAAACGCTAATCCATTTTCTGAGATTTAGAATCCAGAATGGAAACATCAAG
>JAQTMJ010000036.1 GCA_028714395.1 Candidatus Iainarchaeum sp.
TTGCGCAGAGCGAAGCCGCGACCGGAAAGCCGCTTGCGAATTTCTGGCTCCATTCCACTCATTTGAGGATGGGCGGAAGGAAGATGTCCAAGCGCACAGGGAACGTCCTTTACGTGAAGCAGTTGGAGCGCATGGGCGTATCTCCCTGCTGCCTCAGGTTCTACCTGATATCCAAACGTTATCGCAGCCCGCTGGATTTCACCATGGAAAAATTCATGAGGGAGATAGGGCAGTGCGACGAGACCGGCAAGACCATGCGTGCGCTCAGGAAGCTTGCGCGCAGGAGCGGCGGAAGCGGAAAAAAGGGAGATTCAATTGCAAGAAAGCTTTTGCACGGATTTGAGAGCGCAATGGACAACGATTTGAACACCACGCTCGCGTTCCGCAGGATTTTTCGCGTCACTAATGAAATCAGGAAGTTCCTTTCCAAAGGGAAGCTTACTCCTCAGGATGCAAAATGCGTATTGCACGCGATGGAAAAAATAGACAAGGTGCTGGGTGTGTTCTTTTGAATAGAAAGATATGATGCCTGACAGAGTTGAACCGCAAAAAGCGCCATAAAGCAAGGATTTTAAACCATCTTATGGCAAATCTTTAATGGGGTAATTTGATGGAACCAGAAAGCGTCATTCTGAGAAATGCACGAAAGGATCTAGAGTGGTTTGGCGAGCACTACACCGAATTGGTAACCAAGTATGACGAGCAGTTTATAGCAATAAAGAATGCCCAGCCCATAGCTTCAGCCTCTAACATGGAGGATTTGATTGCCTACCTAAACAAGTCGGGGATAGACCCCGTAACCACGCTCATCAAATATGTGACAAGGGCTTACACCATCCTTTAGCTTTTGTGGTCTGATGAAAATCCCCCTGCAAATCATAGATGAACAAATTCAGGTTGGAGCAGTATTCAGAGCACCAAAATATCGTACCGGTTTGGCGTTAATAGATTTCGTAGTAGATACTGGCAGCAATGTCTCATTTATAAGCCCCAGGGATTTAATGAAAATAAACTTTCCCCAGAATGCATTAACGTTTAAATCCATGAATTATATCGGAGGCGGCAGTTCGGATATCAGTGAAATCCACGACATTGTGCTGGCGTTTCATGATGAGGATACCAACCTGGTAAAGATTCCTCTAAAAACTTTTCATGCCTGCACATCCCACGCGAGCCGTGGAGACAAGCGGGCCCGGAGCATGCTGCTGCCCAGCGTTTTGGGGCTGGACTTCTTAAAAACTGCGGATTTGTCCCTTTATACCAAACCGGCAAAGAACATTGCATATCTTGAGAGAATTTAGGATAAATTCCTTACCCAAAATACCGCCTCAATTTCTTCGCACTCTTTTTTTCCCAAACGCCCTGCGCACATGAGAAAATAGACAAGGTGCTTGATGTCTTCTTTTGAAAAGCTTAGAAATGAAAAAACTTAATTCAAACGCGTGAAACGAGCAATGGCGGTCTTGTTGCCCAAGGTGCCATACCTCCAACTCGCTTGCACACTTGCGCTTTCTGTTCGACTGTAAGACGCAACGGTCTTATTACCTGGATACCAGCCATACCAGTTGGTTCTGGATAGACACCGACTACGCGCCTTTCTCTTGAGGCAGGCGCTCCACGCGAATCAACTATCAATGGCTGAGTAACGATAACTGCTTTTAAGCCATCTAGCTTGGCCTTTTCCATTACAATTCCATTTGGCGAAACAGACCCAGGGTCCGTAGTCGTCTTTTCTAACATTCTCCTCCATCTGTCCAAAATTTCCCTTTCTGTTCTTTGGACGCGTGAAAATGAATCTCCAAGCAACTTGCTTAAAATTTTAGTAATTCTCGGCACTGCTTCCTCGTGCGGCAAAAATCCCATGAAATATTCTTTCGGGAATTTATCCATAGATCTCAAATCAACTAAACCTTCAAATGCGTAAATTGGTCGGTTTGTTGGACCAACGATTCCGGTAGATTCAAGCAAAAGCGCGTCCGCACGTCCGAACCACCCTGCTGAACGAATGGGCCTCTTAAGTGGAATCACTAAATACTTGCCCCACTTCAACGCAGCATTGACAAGAACTTCATCCTCCCTGGGCGCAAATTTTAAAATATGACTCCCAATCTCTTTTTGTTCTCCCATGTTTATTCAAATAAACAAATCATTTTTAAATACTTTCTCTAACAGCAGTTTTTTCAGTCCAAGAACTAAACTATGAAGGCTTCCAGCAGCTTCGCGTAAATTAATGTGGCGTAGGTCCCTATCATATCAAATTTTCTGCGCTCCTCCTCGCTGGGTGGTGCTGTTCGACCCGCCGCGGTTGAGAATCCATAAACATAAATGGGGATAGAATCTTTTGAATTGCGCAACTCTTTCTCAAAGTCAGCAAAGCTGAAGCCCTTGATAACATTAAAATCTGGAATTTCATCAAGCAGCCCGCAGAAATCGAACCTAAGCAACCTTTCAGCGAGAATCTTTATCGCCTCGATGGCCTCTCCAGGCGACAGGCCGTAATCGTAGATGTATGCGTCATCCGCCGGAAAGCCGTATATTGCATCCGCATCCAGCGTTGCAGCTATTTCATTTGCGCCAAATTCCATGCCGCGTTTCAATCCTGCTTCCAAGGCAAGCCTCATGATGCGCAAGCGAGAACTTGAAGGGAACCTCTTATTATACGCTTCAGGAAACATCGTATTCGTGGGGGTGATAATCTCTATTCCAGCCGCCTGCGTTGCATTCATGTGATCGCCGGGTTCCATATCGTCATGGTGGTCGATGTTTATCTTCAAACGCACAGAGCGAGGAGTAAAGTAATAAGAGTCGTCATGGTACCATCCACTCCCAAAGACACACGCAGCTCTGCCTTCTATGCTTTGCAACTCACGCCTTCTTGTTTCCCTAATAGAGCTTAATGCTATAAGTTCAAGTTCGCACTTTTCCTTTAGCCGCCCTAGCTCTATCGCTCTCGGCAGGATGTATCCATTTGCCTGCGTAGGCGTATAAAAAACCCGGACTTTCTGCATGAATTCATTTTGTCCAAGCGGTTTTTTAAAGTTATTCAATCTGGATTTAAATGTATGCTGTTGCACAAGCCGCTTCACGGACAGGAGCGGGTTCATTCGCCAACCTTTATAAATTCTTCCCAGGAATATTCTTCCACTACGCTCAGCAGCCGGCATCTTTATGGCTCGTTCCAGCATTGCCGGCCCGCGTTCCGAAACCTTTTCCCGCATGAGATTCTCTGCGTAGGGGGGAAGAAATCGGGATGTGAAGCATGTCCGTTACATGCTGTTCAGCTAGCTTTGGACAGGGTTGATGATATGGATTGCGATGACAAGAACTGCTTCGTGCACGGAAGCCTGAAAGTAAGGGGCTCGAGGATAGTGGGCCAGGTGGTGAGCGACAAGGGCAAGCGCACCGTGATAGTGGAAAGGAACATTTCCAGCATAATGCCCAAGTACAATAGAATCTCTAAAGAGCGCAGCAGGGTCGCAGCGCACAATCCCCCGTGCATAAACGCGAAGCTAGGAGATACAGTGCGCATAGGCGAGACCAGGAAAATAAGCAAGATAAAGGCCTGGACAGTTGTGGAAGTGATAACCAAAGCCAAGGAGAACGCATAATCAGGTGATGGAGATGAAAGGACTCGGTTCTCATATTGTAAGATGCCTGCCCGTGGGCGCCAGGGTGACCTGCAACGACAACAGCGGCGCCAAGGAGATTGAGATAATAAACGTGCTCACGCTCAAAGGGGTGCGCGGACGCGTCCCCACCGCAGGAATAGGCGATGTTGTAATCGCATCCGTGAAGAAGGGCAAGCCGGAAATGGTGAAGAAGGTGGTGCGCGCCCTCATAGTGAGGCAGAGGAAAGCGTTCAAGAGGCCCAACGGCATGACAGTCCAATTCGAGGACAACGCCGCGGTGCTCGTAACCGAGGACGGCTTGCCCATAGGAACGGAAATCAAGGGTGTGGTCGCAAAGGAGATTACGGAAAGGTACCCGAAAGTCTCGGCAATAGCCCCGGGAGTAATCTAGCCGGTGATTATGATGAAAAGGGACACTGAAAGGAAAAAATTCTACGAAGCAAAGCTGCACGAGCTCAGGTCCAGGATGCACGTCCATCTGTCCAAGGAGCTCAAGGCAAAGCTCAAGACCAAGAGCCGCGCGCTCCTGGCGAACAAGGGGGACAACGTTAAGATAATGCGTGGTTCCAAGAGGGGGAAAACCGCGAAAATAGGCCGCATCAGCTACGCGAAAGGCAAGATATACCTGGAAGGGATGTCGCACAAGAACGCCAAGGGCACCGAGATACTCATGCCTTTCCAGCCCTCGAACCTCCTGCTCGTCGAGCTCAACATGAGCGAGAGCAGGAAAAAGCAGTTCGGCCTCCCTTCGGAGCAGAAGGGGGAAGTGAAAGTTTAGGCTCAAAAAGGTGGAATGATGGCTAAGAAAGGAAGAACCTATCACACGAAAAGAATCGCAATTTCAAAAGCGATACCGGTAAGCGACAAGAAGGCACACACGTTCATGGTGGGCACGAACCCCGGCCCGCACCCGAAAAGCATGGCAATCCCGCTCGGCGTGCTGCTCAGGGAAGTGCTCGGAGTTACGATGACCGCCGCGGAGAACCGCAAGGTGCTCAATTCCAGGAGCGTGCTCGTGGACGGAAAAGCGCGAAGGGAACCGAAATTCCCCGTGGGCCTCATGGACATCGTTTCATTCCCGAAAGTGAACAAGTCTTATAGAATAATAGTGAACAAGAAGAGCCAGCTCATCCCCCTGGAGATTAAGCACTCCAGCGTGAAGATAGGGAAAGTGGTGGGCAAGCACACGGTGCGCGGCGGAAAACTCACCATCACCCTGCACGATGGGCGCAACATAATCGCGGACAACAACGTGCGCGTCGGGGACAGCGTGATAATCTCGGTTCCTGACCAGAAGATAACCAAGATGCTCAAGTTCGAGCCTGGCGCCAGGTGCTTGGTAATGGAAGGCCCGCACGCCGGGATAATAGCAAATTTGGGCGAGCTGATAAAGCGCGAGGGCAGCCCCCAGGAGGCGAAGCTCAAGGGCGCCGAGGAATTCGTCACAGTCGCGAAATACCTTTTCGTGGTTGACGAGTCTTACGAGGGATGATTATGGAATCCAATCCGATGAGGGAGCCGGTGATAGACAAGGTCACGGTGAACGTAGGGGTGGGCTCGCCCGGGGACAGGATGGACGGGATAAAGGCCGTGATGGAAAAGCTCGCGGGTTCGAAGTTCATAGAAACAAAGGCAAGGAAAAGGAATCCGGTGTTCAAGCTCAGGGTTGGCCTTCCAATAGGATTGAAGACCACGCTGCGCGGAAAGAAAGCCCTGGATTTCCTGAACCGCGCGCTTGATTCCAGGAAAAGGAAGATAAGCGCTTCCTATTTCGACAAGCTCGGGAACTTCTCCTTCGGAGTGAAGGAATACATAGATTTCCCGGGCGCGAAGTACAACCCGGCAGTGGGCGTGTTCGGATTTGACGTGTGCGTAACGCTCAAGCGCAGGGGCAAAAGGGTGAGCGAGCGCATGCGCGTGCCCGGAAAGACGGGAAGGAAGCACCTGCTCACGAAAGAGGACGGCGTTGAATTCGCAAAATCAAAGCTCAACGCCAAGATGGAAGAGGTGTTATGATGACGGTTTCGCTGGCGGAAAAATACAAGGGAAAGGGAACCAGGAAGTGCAGGGTGTGCGGAAGCGCGCGCGCGGTAATAAGGAAATACAACCTCCACATATGCAGGAGGTGCTTCCGCGAAGTCGCAGAGTACATCAACTTCAGGAAATATTAGGTGATGGCATGGACATAGTCGCTGATGCTCTCAACACGTTGAAGACCCACGAGATAGCGGGCCAGAGGCACTGCACGGTAAAGGCCTCGAAGCTCATAGCCAAGATACTTGACATACTCAAGTCCGAGGGCTACATCTCCTCATACAAAACAGTGGAAGATGGAAGAGGGAGCAAAATCGAAGTGGAGCTTTCGGGCAAGATAAACGAGGCCAGGGTGATAAAGCCCAGGATGCCCGTGAAGAAAGGCGAATGGCCCACGGTTGAAACCCGCTTCCTTCCTGCCTACAACATAGGAGTGATAATCATATCCACGTCCAAGGGCGTGATAACCAACGTCCAGGCCCAGGACCTGGGAGTGGGGGGCAGGCTGATAGCCTACGTTTACTAGGTGTTCACATGGAAATACCCAGCGGAATCACCATAACAATCGAGGGCACCTTGGTGAAGGCCAGGGGCCCCAAGGGGGAAGCCCAGAAGCTTCTCACCGTGCGCAACGTGGCCATCAGGAGCGACGGCAAAACGGTAACCGTTGAATGCGCGGACCACGTGATGAAATCCACGGTGGAAGCCCACCTGAGGAACCTCGTGAAGGGCGTGCAGCAGGGCTATTCGCGGAAAATGAAGATGATATACGCGCACTTCCCGTTCACACTTGAAGTGAAGGGGGACACGCTCACCGTGAAGAACATGCTCGGTGAGAAGCTCCCGCGCAGGCTCAAGATAATCGGGAAAACCAAAATAGAGGTAAAGGGCCAGGAAGTCACAGTTTCAGGCCCGAGCAAGGATGACGTGGGCCAAACTATAGCGAACATGAAGACCGCGCTGAAGATACGCAACAAGGATCCGCGGGTGTTCCAGGATGGCATTTACGAAATCGCATAGGTGGTCATGATGAACAAGAAATCCAAGCCGGTTTTCAACGTGCCCAACGCTGGCTTCATGAAAAGGGTGAAGCACAGGTGGCGAAGACCCAGGGGAACGGACAACAAGAAGAGAATACGAAGCGCGTTCGCAGGCGCAACCCCGCGCGTGGGCTACAAGAACGCGCTCGCAATCCGTTTCCACCACCCGCTGGGCCTGGCCGAGGCGCTGGTGCACAACGAGAAGGAGCTCAGGGCCGCGGTCGGAAAAGCAGCTCGCATAGCTTCCGGCGTGGGCAAAAGGAAGCGCGAGGGCTTCAAGAAGATAGCCGCCGAGCTGAAGATAAGGCTCCTGAACTAAGGTGTTTCTATGCTCTCTACTGTCAAAAGGCTCGCATCCGAAATACTCGGGGTGGGCGTAAGCAAGCTGAGGATAAAGCCCGAGGATACCGGGCGGGCGGAGAGCGCGCTCACGCGCGAAGACGTGCGCGGACTCATAAAGGACAAGGTGATATTCGTGAAGCGCAACCCCGGCTTCAAAGTGTTAGGAAGGAGGAAGAGGAAGCTCAGGGGCTCCAGGAGGGGCAGCATGAACAGCCGCGCCCCGAGGAAGGAAACCTGGATGACCAACGTGCGCGCCCAGCGCAAATACCTGAATGAACTGGTTGCAGCGGGCAACCTCGCGAAAGGCAAGAAGCGCTCAGTGTACATGAGGATAAAGGGAGGCTCGTTCAAGGGCAAGAAAGCTCTCCTGATGTACCTCAAGGACAACAAGCTCTATGTGGAGAAGGAGGAAAAGAAATAATGCGGGTGTTAATGATGAAAGTCCATACAACGTTCATAATGCCCTTCAGGAGAAGGCGCGAGGGAAAGACCAATTACCGCACAAGGCTCTCCATGGTGCGCGGAGGGGAAATCCGGATGGTGGTGCGCCGCTCCAACAGGGGCTTCCAGATACAGTTCATAGAATACGGCGAGCTAGGGGACAAGACATTATACA
>JAQTMJ010000037.1 GCA_028714395.1 Candidatus Iainarchaeum sp.
CTGTACCTCAGAGTCAACATCCCCCATTGTTTTTCCCCCCATGCGTGTGGTTCCTGCGTCCACCACATATGCTCCCTGCTTTACCATGGCGGGCTTTATGAGGCCGGGCTTTCCCACTGCCACAACGAGCACATCCGCTTTCTTCGTGAACTCCGCAAGATTCCTTGTCCTGGAATGGCATATGGTTACCGTTGCGTCACGGTTCAGGAGCATTGCGGCCATGGGCTTCCCCACTATGCTGCTCCTTCCCACGACCACGGCATTGGCGCCTTTTAGCCGGACCTTGTAATGCTCCAGCAGCATTATTATCCCCGCGGGAGTAGCCGGTGCGAACGCATCCTCTTCGTTGTTGAGCAGGACCTTTCCGATATTCACTGAGTGAAGCCCGTCAACGTCCTTTTCCGGTTTTATGTGTTCGGTCACCCTGTCCGCGTCAATGTGCCCGGGAAGCGGAAGCTGGACGATGAACCCATCCACTCTTTTGTCCGCGTTGAGCCTTTCAACAAGCGCCAGAACCTCCTTCTCATCCACATCCTGCGGGAGATGGAACAGTTCCGCGTCCATCCCGGCTTTCTTCGCGGTCTCTATTTTTTTTCTCACGTATATCTGCGAGGGCTGGTCGTCGCCCACAAGGACTATGGCAAGCTTCGGACGCACTTTCATCCGCTTCGCTTCGGCCTTTATTTTCTCCACTATGCTTTCGGCCAGGGCGGTTCCATTCAGAAGCATTATTGGCTTTCCGGTTCCAGCCTTTTAAAGCTTTTTCGCAATCGAACCTTTTTAATAATGTTTTCAGAATTAACCCTGGAAGGTGCTCTTATGCTGATAGTTTTCGAAGGCATTGACACGCTCGCCGGCAATCCGGCGACCTATCAACGCCTTCGCTTTGCGGAGGAGGTGCTACCATGCTGATAGTCTTCGAAGGCATTGACACAGCCGTCGGCGAACCGACAGCTTATCGCTGCCTTCGTCTTGGAAAAAAGGTGTTCTTATGCTGATAGTCTTCGAAGGCATCGATACGCTCGCCGGCAATCCGGCGACCTATCAACGCCTTCGTGCTGGTCAAGAGGTGCTCTTATGCTGATAGTCTTCGAAGGCATCGATGGATCCGGGAAGGATACGCAGCTGGATTTGCTGCGGAAGGAGCTGAAGTTTGATTATTTCAAGTACCCCACGAAAAAATTCGGCATATTGAACGACTACTTGGAGAAGAAACTTGCGCTCGCGTCCAAATCCCTTTTTCATCTTTTTCTCGCAGACATAGCCAACGAGCAGGAAGCTGTCGCAAAATCAAAATTTGCGGTCCTGGACCGCTATGTTTTTTCCACCATCGCATACGAGCTTGATGGAATAAATTACGCGAACGCGAAAAAAATAGTTGAGGCGAGCAATTTCCTGAAGCCCGACTTGGTGCTTTACCTGGACCTCACTTCGGAAACCGCGCAGGCAAGGAAAAGCAGGCAGAAAGCCCTGGACAGGTACGAGGAGAGCGCAGCCTATCTCGGGCGTGTGCGTGCAAACTATTTAAAACTGTTCAAGGATAAGTTCCTTACCGACAACTGGCGCCTAGTGGATGCCAGCAAAGGTATAGGGGAAGTGCATGCGCAGGTTGTCGGTGCCATGAAGGACGCAGGCGTGAATTTCTGATTCTTGTTTCGTGTTTCGAAACGTGGACGGAAATAAAATATTTTGCTCCCATAGTCTAGCCCGGTCAAGGACGGTGGACTTTCAATCCATTAACTCGGGTTCAAAAGCTTTCGCTGACGCGAAAATTCGTCAGCAAGCTGACAATCCCGATGGGAGCGATTTTTCAGTTCTTATCTAGATTTCATCAGAACCGAGCCTGAGCAAATGCTTATTTAGCTTCCCGCCGAATTCGCCTCGGTGATATTCATGCCGAGAAAAGCCAGCAAAGTGAAAGAGCCCCAGCTGCCCGAATTGGTGCATGTGCGCGACCCGGATTACAGGGAAGTTTACGCGACCGGGGCACTCGGCGTCTTTGATTCCCCCGGAGGTTTCCACATAACCTTCTATTCGCCCAACAGGAAACTTGAAACCCTGGGCAGGGAAGGCCCCCAGGTTGTGGAAGTTTCGCACAAGGTGAAAATTATAGTTACTCCAGCAACGCTCAAGCACGTCCTCCTGTGGCTCACGAAAAGCCTTGAGGAATACGAATCAAAATTCGGGAAGCTCCAGGAGCCCATACTCCCCACAAGGACAAGCATAATAGGCGCCCATCCGCCTGAAACCATGTACGGCTAGCTCATGCTTTTAAATTTTTCTTCTCTATCCTTAATCCTATTCTAGCATTTAGAGGTGGAAATATGATTGATGCGGTTTTAGCGGCAATTGGCGCAGGCATATTCGTTCTCATATACGCTGCCTACCTTGTTTACAGCATACTCAAAGCTCCGCAGGGCAGCGAGAAGATGCAGGAAATCGCGAAGGCCATACAGGAGGGCGCGGACGCGTTCCTGAAAAGGCAGTACACAACCCTTGCACCGCTCGCGATTATACTCGCATTGGTGATAGGCTATTTCATCGGCTGGCAGACCGGCGCGGCATTCTCGGTGGGCGTGCTCAGCTCTGCGCTCGCAGGCTACGTGGGCATGATGGTTTCCGTGCGCGCGAACGTGCGCGTCGCGGAAGGAGCCAAGCAGGGCTTTGCAAGGGCGCTTGCGCTCGCGTTCAACGGCGGCGCAGTGACCGGCATGGCCCTCATGGGCCTGGGGCTGGTCGCGGTGAGCGGGCTCTATGCGATTTTCGGCGTAATTCCGCTCATAGGGTTCGGTTTCGGTGCTTCCCTCATATCATTATTCGCAAGAGTCGGAGGAGGGATATACACTAAAGCGGCGGATGTGGGCGCTGACTTGGTGGGAAAAGTGGAGAAAGGGATACCCGAAGATGATCCGAGGAATCCAGCAGTTATAGCTGACAATGTAGGGGACAACGTGGGGGACTGCGCAGGGATGGCTGCCGATGTTTTTGAATCCTTCGTGGTCACGGTGATTGCGGCAATACTTTTGGGTTCTGCGCCCGGAATGCCCGCTGAGTACGCATCTTACCCGCTCCTGCTTGCCGCGATAGGCGGAGTTGCAAGCGTGTTCGGCTCATTCTTCGTGAGCGTGAACGACAAGAAGATAATGAACGCCTTTTACAAGGGGATAATCGCAACCGCGCTGCTCATGGCGCTCGGCGTGTACTTCGCCATAGCCAGGATGGAGCTGTTCCTCTCAGCACTCGTGGGAATAGCGGTCACCGTATGCATGTTCCTGATATCTGAATATTACACTGCAAAGGAGCACAAGCCTGTGCAGAGCGTCGCGACCGCGGCCAAGACAGGCGCAGGCACGAACCTCATCCAGGGACTCGCAGTGGGAATGGAATCCACAGGGCTCCCGGCGCTGCTCATAATATTTGCAATAGCAATATCGTTCAAGCTCGCAGGGATATACGGAATAGCTTTTGCAGCAGCTGCGATGCTCTCGCTCAGTGGGATAGTGATTGCAATCGATTCCTACGGCCCGATAACAGACAACGCGGGAGGCATAGCCGAGATGTCCGGGCTTTCCGGAAAAGTGCGTGAAGTTACGGATGAGCTGGACGCGGTGGGGAACACCACGAAAGCAACCACAAAGGGGTTTGCGATAGCAGGCGCAGCGCTCGGGGCGCTCGCGCTCTTCTCCGCATTCGCAGCAGACGCGAAAATAACCAGCGTGGACCTTCTCCAGCCCGCGGTAACCATAGGGCTTTTCATAGGCGCTTTGCTCCCGTTCATCTTCTCCAGCATGCTCATGACCGCCGTAGGGAGGGCGGCATTCTTCATAGTTGAGGAAGTGCGGAGGCAGTTCAGGGAAATAAAGGGATTGATGGAGGGCAAGGCAAAGCCTGACTACGCGCGCGCGGTTGACATAAGCACAAAGACCGCGCTCGGAGAGCTTCTTGTTCCAGGAATGCTCGCTGTGTTCACTCCGCTGGTGGTTGGTTTGCTGCTCGGGGCTGAAGCGCTCGCAGGGCTTCTCGCAGGCGCGATTGCAAGCGGCTTCCTCATGGCATTATTCATGTCCACATCCGGAGCGGCCTGGGACAACGCGAAAAAATACATAGAGATGGGCAATTTCGGCGGAAAGGGGAGCGACACCCACAAGGCAGCAGTAGTTGGGGATACTTTAGGCGACCCGTTCAAGGACACCGCAGGGCCTGCGCTGAACGCGCTCATAAAAGTGGTGAACACGGTCTCGCTGGTGTTCGTGGCTTTGATTCTGAAATACGGGATAAAGCTAATTTGAATTTTTCTTTCAGTTTTTTTTGTCCTTCGCTCACCATTATTCTCTTCTCCTATTCGGCTCACAATGAGATGAATTCAGTTTTTACCTGCTTTAGGGAATTAAGGCTCCTTATCTTCACAACGCCGGGCCTGGAGAGCACTCTTTTGGTGAATGCGTAATATTCTTCGATATCTTTCGTCCTGATTTTCGCAATGATCTCCCAGTCCCCGGTTATCACATCCACACTCTCTATCTCCTGGAATGTGGCAAGCTCGTTTGCTATCTTCTCCGGGTTGCTGTACTCTGTTGGGGAAAGATTTATGAGAACGAAAGTGCAGAATCCCATCTCTACCTGCTTGTAATCAAATACTGCCTTGTAGGTTTTTATGGCGCCGTCGCTCTCCAGCTTTTTCACATTGTAATGAATCGTCGCAGCAGGCTCTTTGATGCGCGATGCCATTGCGCCTATTTTCGGCGCGCAGAATCCCGTCTTGAGCAAAGCTATGAGCCGTTGCCGGATATTTTTCATGTTTTGAATATTATTCAAGAATATTAATAAATACTGCGTAAAATTTGAATATTCTTCAATCAAACTATTAAGGGTCCGCCGTCAAAGCTTTTTTGGTGATTATGATGGCTGAGATTAACAGAAGGGTTTTGAGAGGATTTCCTCCGCATCTGGAGGCGAAAGGCGTGTTCGCAGACCGAGCCGGGGATTCTCCGGTTTTTATGGCTATACACATGAAGCCGGTCTGCAATTTCCGGTGCCGCAAGTGCTTCGTTGAGGGCGTTGTGAACAAGCCGTTCAAGGAAGAGCTGACTTTGCGCGAGATAGAGAAGATAATGGGAAAGGCCAAGGATGCCGGGGTGCTGGTATTCGGAATAACCGGCGCCGGAGAGCCCCTGTTGGACCCAAAGACCAAACACGTGGTAAAACTTGCAAACCAGGCAGGTTTCATAACCCACCTTGCGACAAACGCAAGTTGTTTGGATAAGGCAACACTGGAGCATTTCCTGGAAAACAACGTCACATCGGTGATAAGCCTGGATTCCATCAATCCCGAGGAGTTCAGCCTGCTCACAGGCACAAGTCCTGCAATGCTCGGAAAAGTGATCTCAAACATCTCCTTGGCCCAGGAAGTATTCAGAGGCACCAGGAAGGAAGAGAACGGTCTAAAGATTTTCCGCCTTGGAATCCACATAACCACTTCAGATGCTAATGTGGGCCAGGCCGAGCTGATACGGAGCATGGCCGAAAGCGCGGACACGCTCATAAGTCTGTCCCCGATAGCAGAAATCGGCGCGGCGGAGCAGAACAAGGAGACTATCCGCACGGACTTGGCGGATTTGCTCGGGCAGAGCCATATCACGGTAATAAGACCGCCGTCAGTTCCATCGCCCATGTGCGGTTTTTTCCGCTTCGGGCTGGATCTCAATTTCGACGGTTCCCTGCTTCTGGATGCCCATGCAATAGAAACCAGCGGCCTCCTGGGCAATATCCGGGAATTTGAAATGGATGCGGGCGCAGCATTCCCTTTCATGAAGCAGGTGAAGGACAGGTTCATCAATGAATTTGGCAGCCATTTCTGCCCGGTGAGGTCTGGGCGCATAGGCGATTTTGCAGAGAAACTCAGAATGGAAAAAGCGGTACTGGCAGAAATCAAAGCTGGAGCAGGGCAACGGTATCTCCCTCCTGAAATTCGCGTACTTGGGTGAAGGCGCTAGGAAGTTTCTGGACGTCCTTGGTAGCCCTGAATACGATACGGCAAGGAACGAGATTTCGGCCATGGAGGCCAACCAGGAGAAGCTCCGTGCTTTCATCGGGCAACGACCGGTCGTAGTGCTTGGCTGCGGCAACGGCAGGAAGCTCGCATTTCTTGCGCCGCCTCGGAGCAAAAGCATTACGCTGGTGGACCTCAGCGAACGCCTTATAAGGGAGGCAGAGAGGAACCTCGGTTTCAAGGTGAAAGCTATGAATGCAGACTTTGAATCCATGGACTTCTCCGTGTTCGACCCAGGAACGGCATTCGTGATGTTAGGCGGAACCCTTGGAAACCTAGGTGATATCAGGAGTTTCCTGGGAAAAATCCGCGAAGTTCCGTCCTCAAGGCTGGTCCTTGGACTGGAATTCCTGGAAAAAAACGGCCCGGATGAAATTAGCCCGATTCTCAGGGAATACGACAACGAAACCGGCTTTGGCTTTGTTTTCGGACCACTGGCGTCGCTCGGCGTCAGGAGGCAGGATGGCGAAATACAAGTCTCGTTCAACCGTTCGGAATCAAGGGTAGAGGAGCACTTTGTGTTCAGCGATGCACGTGCATTGGAAAGGCTCGCAAATCTGGCCGGAGTAGAGGCGGACAAGGTGCGCCGCATGCTTCTCTCCTCTTCGCTCAAGACGACCTTTCCGGAATTCTGCGCCATTCTGGAATCCGGGAAAATGGAACTGGTTGATTCATTCGGAAAGAGGGCAAGCAGGATATGCCTGGTGGAGCGTTCACCAAATCAATAATTTTTTTTATTAATCTGAAGGGGTGAAACCCCTGCCCTCATTAATGTTCAGAATACCTATCTGATGAGTTTGGCAAGCCTTTTTCTTGCCACCTCCTCATTAATATGAATCGTAGTTTTCCCGCCTCTTGTCCAGTCTCGGATATCCAATTTGATGTCATGGAACATCTTGTTGGATATGGTTTCTAAGGCTCTCGCACCTGTTCCCATTCTTATGGCGGCATCCGCGATTATTGCATAGACTGGTTCTTCCAGCACGACATCCACGCCATATCCGCGCTTGAGGAGTTCTATCTGCTGCCGCAACGCCGACCGCTTCCCATTTTTCATTATATCCACTAGGTCAGCAGCTTCGAGCGGCTTAACGTAAGTGAGGACGGGGAAACGTCCGACGAGTTCTGCTTTGAAGCCGTATTCCACCAAGTCTTCCGGAAGCATCTCCGCGTAAATCTCTCTTGCTTTGATCCCTTGCGCCGCAGAACCCAGGCGACTGGCGATTATTTCTCCAAGTCCTGTGAATGCACCCGCGCCTATGAAAAGCATATCTGTCGTATCTATGCTGACGGTCGTGTGCAAATCAAGAGGCACGCGTACAGTGGCACTTTCTACCCATCCAATCAGTTCATTCTGAAGTCGTGATTCGAAAGCGTCCCAGCCATTCGTTGGGGGTCTGATTTTGTCGCTTTCATCAAGCAATACCACAGACCTTTTGAATCCTGGTTCGTTACGGTGAGATGCAACATCTTCGAAAAACGTATCCAGGCTTTTGCCTTTGCAACCAGTACTGCTTTTGCCGGTCAGTTTCGTTTCCACGAACGGGACTCCCATAAGATACGATG
>JAQTMJ010000038.1 GCA_028714395.1 Candidatus Iainarchaeum sp.
CGTGGAAGCATTTCCAAAGCCTTCCCGAAAGCTACATCCGGGTAAGAGTTGGATACATAAAAAGCCGCAGGCGCCATGGCGAGGAGGCGTTTCGCAGGAGCCTGGCGAATTTCATAAAAATGACCGTGAAAAACAAAAGGTTCGGATTCGTGACGCAGTAGCCAGCTCATGACCTGCCTGAAGTTGCGCGACGCCAGCCAGAAAATCGCAAGGCCGAAAGCCGCCTCTGCGATGATGTTGGTGCGGGGCTTTTTAAATGTATAAGTACATACTTATATTTATGGGCGCAAATGTAATCAGGGCCATTGCGGATCGGACAAGGCTCAGGCTATTGGAAAGGATAGGCCGACGAGAGATATGTGCCTGCAAGCTCCCGCGTTTCGTGGGAACAAGCCAGCCCGCGGTTTCGCAGCATCTGAAGATCCTTCTTGGCGCCAGGCTGGTGAAGATGAGGAAGCAGGGGACGAAACGCCTCTATTCTGTTTCAGAAAAGGGCAGCAGGGTGCTCAGGGACATTTCAGGATGGTGATATGAAAATAAAGGTGCTTGGCAGCGGCTGCGCAAATTGCAAAAGGCTTGAAGCGAACGTGAAAAAGGCGTGCGAACAGCTCGGGATAAACGCGAAAGTTGAAAAGGTCCAGGATTTTGGCGAAATAGCCGCATACGGGGTTATATCCACTCCGGCTTTGGTGGTCGATGAGGAAGTCAAGGTTTACGGGCGGGTTCCTGAAGTAGAGGAGATAAAGAAGATTTTGGAGGAGAGATGATGCTCCAGGAATTCGCGGACTGGCTGACTTACTCAATATTCGGACTGGCCAGGGAAAGCCAGCTCGGCGCTGCGGCAAATTTCTTCATATACGACTCAATAAAGGTAACACTGCTATTGGCAATAATTGTCTTTTTTGTTGGCATTGTGCGCACTTTCATCACTCCGGAAAAGGTGAGGAAATGGTTGGGTGGAAGAAGCGAGGGAGCTGGAAATGTGCTCGCCGCGCTTTTGGGAGTTCCCACCCCGTTCTGCTCATGCTCCGCGGTGCCTTTGTTCATAGGATTCGTGGAAGCCGGGGTGCCGCTTGGGATTACATTTTCCTTCCTGATAGCTTCGCCTTTGATAAACGAGGTCGCGGCGACCATGCTGTTCGCGATGTTCGGGTGGGAGATTGCCGCGCTTTACATTGCCAGCGGATTGGTGATAGCCATAGCTGCGGGGATGGTGATAGGGCGCCTTGGGCTAGAGAGCGAGGTCGAGGATTTTGTTTACAAAATAAAGGCGAAGAAGATGGCCGAGAATAAAATGGGCTGGAAGCAGCGGGCCGGATTCGGGCTTTCTGAATCAAAGAGCATAACGCTCAAGGTATTGCCATATTTGCTGCTGGGCATCGCCATAGGCGGACTCATCCATGGATATGCGCCTGCGGATTTCCTTGCGTCAATAGCCGGGAAAAACAATCCCCTCGCGGTTCCCATTGCAGTCCTGGTTGGAATACCGCTCTATTCCAACGCAGCCGGAATGGTTCCAATAGTGGGAGTGCTCATCTCCAAGGGAATGGCTACCGGAACCGCGCTCGCGTTCATGATGAGCGTAATCGGGCTCTCGCTGCCGGAGATGATAATACTCAGGAAGGTGCTGAAGCCCAAGCTGCTGGCTGCTTTTGCGCTGGTGCTGTTCATTTCATTTACCCTAACGGGCTATTTGTTCAACGCGGTCCTAGGCTAGGCGGAAATAAGCACGCATTGCACTTACTAACGCAGGCTGGCTAGCATTCATTCGCTGGGCCTGCCGTCGTATTCCTCGGGCTGGACCAATGCATCTGCCTTGGTTCGCCTAACTACCTTATCCTGATGCTCAGGGGGCGAGTATATTGTGTAAAGCTTCAGCTTAGATGTCTTTGAAGCGTTAATCACGTTGTGGCTTGAGACGGCAGGCACGATTACCCCGGAACCGTCAGTTACTTTGTGCTGCATCCCGTCTATGAGAACAATTCCTTCGCCGGACTCGAACCTGAAGAACTGGTCCACGTGCTCGTGCACTTCCATCCCGATTTCCTCACCTGGATTGAGGCACATGAGCACGAGCTGGCTGTGCTTCCCGGTATAGAGCACCTGCCTGAAGTTAGCGTTATCCCCGGTCTGCTTTTCAAGATTGGCTGCATATCCTTTTGCCATGCATATCACCAATATGCATTCTGACTCAAGGTTTTTATATCTGGGGAATATAAGAGCTGAAGTGGTCGGACCGAGCAGAAGTTCAAAGCATTTTTATAGATTGAGCCATTAGGATGAGTATGTCCGGGCGGTATTTGCTCCCCATGGTTGCGCTTTTTGCCCTGTTCTCACTGCTGGGATGCTGCTCCTATCTCACTGAAAACGGAAACCAGAGCGGCCAGGCAAATAATGCGAACCATGCAAATCAGACTGCCCACGTTACTGCCAACCGGGCTCCGGTGGTGAACCTTACTCTCAAGAATGAGAGCGGACCCACTCCGTTTGCCCTCTATTACACTTACCTATGCTACGATCCTGATGGAAACCTGGTTTCCTGCGAGCTGAGAATTGACGGGAAAACCTATGCGAAGGGGGCGGATCAGAGCTCCCTGTTCCCGAAAAATTACACCTATCCTGATTTTTACTGGAACGCCACCGAGGAAGTGGGGAACCACAGCCTGGAGATGTACGCTGTTGACGCGGAAGGGTTGAACGCGTCCAAAAGGGCCGCGTTCGAGGTCCTCAAGGGGCTCAGGCTCACCGACCCGGGCTGGTACAGGTGCAACGGAAAAACGAATCCGCCCTGCGACCTTTTCCAGGAAAGCTATTGCCAGAAGTTCACCCCGCTGGATTTGGACGTGAGAAGGGCCACGTCCCAGGCGATTTCCAAGCACCCCGGGGCTTTTTCCCTGAACCAGCTTCTGGACATCTACGACTGGGTGCATGCCAACGTGTTCTACCAGAACGTGCCCATAGACCTGTGGCCCCCGTACTATCCGAATGAAACCCTGAGCACCGGCTCCGGGGATTGCAAGAACCAGGCGGTGCTCATAGCATCCATGGTCGAGGCCGCGGGAGGAAGCGCGCGCGTGCTCTACATCCCGGAATGCAGGCATGCGTTCGCAGAAGTGTACCTGGGGAACGACAGCAACGTCAACGAACTGGACGATGCGATATGGGCGCACTATTCCATAACCTCCGAGCAATACCGGTCCATAAGGTGGCACACGTCCAGGAACGCGAAGAACGAAACCGAAAACTGGTTCATCTTTGATACCGCGGGCGGGACGTTCCCGGGCGACACCATAGCGGATTGCCTTAACGCGTCGCAGACGTTCGAGCTCCGGGACTGCAGCGATGACGCGCTCAAGGCGCCGGAAATAGGCGGGACCGCCTTCGGTCCGTACGTGGAGCAAAACGACACGCGGGTTGTCCAGGCTGGCTATGGCTGGAGCTATAGCATAAACCGCGGCATCCTTGGGACGTACAGCTGGTGCCATAACAAGGTGACTGTGGAATCGCTTTCCTCCAGGCCCCTGGACTGGTACCTGACGGATGAAACCGGCTACCAGGGTTTTCACAATAATGATGCATTCAGCTATTACTACGGGGAAGAGCAGGTGCAGAAGTCAGAGTACGAATTCGACTGGAATAAGAAGACCCCGTTCTACGTCAACATAAGGAACAGCAATGACAAATCCATAACCATGCATCTGGAGATAATCAGCACGTGCTACAAGTGATGGACTGTTTTCAGCATTTGCACGCATAGAATTTCGCAGCCCTAGGCGGACGCACGTTCTAGGCGCCCATCACGTATTTCAGGACCAGGCCGAAAATGAAGCTGATGAACGCGACCGCGAGCGAAATGGCGGCCATCTCCGCGAACCTGGGCCT
Source organism: Candidatus Iainarchaeum sp. (assembly GCA_028714395.1). GTDB lineage: Archaea > Micrarchaeota > Micrarchaeia > Anstonellales > Bilamarchaeaceae > JAHJBR01. The sequence continues at coordinate 3,883 of JAQTMJ010000038.1, forward strand.
GAAGCGCTGGCCTTTCGCTGTTGTTATGTAGAATGTGTATGCCGCTATCACCAGAATCGTGATTGCAAGAAGTACCGCAAGGGCTGCGTACACGTTCTGGAAGATGAAGTAGGGCGCGATGAGCAGGAGCACCGTGAAGATGTAGGTTATGCCCGTGTACACCGAGGCTTTTTTCGCATCCTTGCTTCCGTCTTCCCTTGCGGAAAGGTAGCTTGAGGCGGCCATGGAAAGCGCGGCCGCGACCCCCATGATGAGCCCGCTGAGCGCAATCAGCCTGGAATTCGCGAGCGCGAGGGTGAGCCCTGCGAGCGTGCCGCTCAGCTCCACGAGCGCGTCGTTCAGCCCGAGGATTATGGAGCTCGCGTATTCCAGCCTCTCCTCGGAAAGCATGGAAATCAGCTCGTGCTCGTGCCGCTCCTCGTCGGCTATCATGGCCGCGAGCGCAGGGTAGTCAATTTCCAGCTCCCCGTAGGCCGACTGGGCGTTCCGTTCGCCGTTCTCCATGAGCTTCAGCCCGAAGGAAAGCCCCAGGGTTGTGGAAATGAAGGTGTACCAGGAGATTGCGAAGGCGTCCGGAGCCGCGGGCTTTCCTGTGATGGCTTTCAGCATCCCGTAGTGCCTCAGTTCGTCGGAGGCTATGCTGGCGAGTATCTTGCTGTTCCCGGGGTCCTTTATCTTTTCCGCGAGATAGGAGTATATTTTGTGCTCGGTCAATTCGCCTTTTTCCATTCCCAGGAGCGCGCGCAAATCCTTCATGAAAACCACCACTATTCCGTGCGCAGTTTTTTGTAAACCAGCGCGGCGAAGAACAGGGCCACGAGCACGAGCACTATGGCGCCACCTGCCGCAAGATCCAGGTAATAGGACGCGAACAGGCCAAGGATGGAGGATGAAATCCCTATGGCCACGGAAACGAGCATCGCCTGCCTGAAGTTTTTGCACAGCAGGAGCGCTATGGATGCCGGAATAACTATGAATGATGAAACCAGCAGGATGCCCACGATGCGCATTGCTATCACTACGGCCATGGCGGTCAGTATTATGAGCAGCATGTTCACACGCTCCACCGCGATGCCGCTTGCCCTGGCCGAATCCTCGTCGAACGTTATGTAGAGCAGCTCCTTGTAGAACGCCCATATCACCGCCATGGTGGCCAGGCCGAGCGCCAGGATGAACACCAGGTCGGCGGCGCTGACCGCGAGTATGCTCCCGAAAAGGTAGGAGAACAGGTCTGCGGTGAAGCCTTTGGAAAAGCTTATTATCACCACGCCGAGCGCAAGCCCGAAAGAGAAGAATATGGCTATGGCTGCGTCCCCGTAAACCTTCATCTTCTTGAGCCGCTCTATCCCGAAGGCTGCAAGAACTGCGAATATGAGTGCGGACAGCAGCGGATAAACGCCGAAAAAGAAGCCGGCTGCGATGCCGCCGAAGGATATGTGCGCAAGGCCGTCCCCTATGAGGGACATTCTCCTGAGAACGAGAAACACACCCATTACCGAGCAGATTACGGCTATGAGCACGCCTGCGATGAGGGCGTTCTGCATGAACGAGTACTGCAATATTTCAAGCATGGAATCATCCGTGGCTGTGCTCGTGCCTGTGCGAGACCAGGGTCATCTCCCGGTCGTAGGGGCAGCAGAGGTCCTCTTCTTTTATTCCATTGGAGACGTCATGGATTATCGCGGTATGGTTTACGCACAAGAGCCTGTTCACAAGCCCGTTTATCATGGTCACGTCATGGGAAACTATTATGCAGGTCATGCGCAGCTCCCGGTTGAGCTTTCGGAGGAGCGAATAGAATCTTTTCTGGGACTCTGAATCAACGCTGATGGTGGGCTCGTCAAGCAGCAGAAGCTCGGAATCCCCTGCCAGTGCGCGCGCGATGAAGACGCGCTGCTGCTGGCCGCCCGAAAGGTCGCCTATCCTCGCATCCCTGTACGGGAGCATTCCCACGAAATCCAGGGCCTGCTCTATTTTCCGCACGTCGTCCTTGGCCAGGCTCCTGGCCGGCCCGATGCGCGAGAAGCGGCCCATGCTCGCAATCTCAAACACGCTCGCGGGGAAGTTCGGGTCGAAGTTGGTCGCTTTCTGGGGCACGTAGCCTATGCGGTAGGGCGCGTTGAATTCGGAAAGGCTTTTTCCGAATACCGAAACGCTTCCGGAATCCGGCTTCAGCAAGCCCAGGATTATTTTGAGCAGCGTGGTCTTGCCTGCGCCGTTGGGGCCTATCATGCCCACAAAATCGCCGCGCTCCACCGCGAGGCTGATTTTGTCCAGCACGGAATTCTTGCCGTAGCTGAAGCTCACGCCCTTGAGTTCCAGAACAGTTTCCTTTTTTCCTTTTTCCACCGTATTACCCCGATGATTAGTTGCACACTAAAGCTTTTTTAATGGCCTCGACGTTGGCCTGCATGAGCGACAGGTAATTTTCTCCGGCCTGCTGCTGCGCTGGCGTGAGGCCGTGGAGCGAATTGAACGTGGCAATGGTGCCGTTTATCTCCTGCGCTATCACCTGCGCGGACTGCGGGTTTATCAGGCTTTCGAAGAAAACAACGGTGACGTTGTCCGCCTTCGCCTGCTGGATAATCCTCACTATTTCGCCCGCAGATGGTTCGCCCTGCTCGCTTACGCCTTCAATCGGTATCTGCCTGCAGCCATACTCCTTGCAGAAATAGGCGAGCGTGGCATGGGTTATCAGGATGTCCTTCTTCTCGCATGTGGGAAACTCGGCGCGCAGTTCGGCGTCCAGGTTGTCCAGCTTCGCCATGTACGCCGCGGCGTTGGAAGTGTAATAATCCCTGCCCGCGGGGTCCTTCTGGATGAATGCGTCCCTTATGTTCGCAACCTGCTTCTTGGCCAGGACAGGGTCGAGCCAGATGTGCGGGTCGCTTCCGGAAACGCCCGGGTCCTGGGAATTGAGCAGCTGGATGCCGGAGCTTGCATCAACGGCGATCAGTTTTCTGCTGTTCACCCCGGAAAGGAGGTTCGGAACCCAGGGTTCGAGGCCTGCGCCGTTGTAGATGAAAACGTCCGCGTCGGCCACCGCCTTTATGTCGCTGGGCGAGGGGTCGAACTCGTGCACGTCCACTCCGGTGGGAATCATTGTTGAGACTTCGACGCGGTTTCCTCCCACGTTGCTGGCGAAATCATAGAGCGGATAGAAGCTGGCAACTACCTTGAGCCTGCCGTCCGTTTGCTGGGGCTGCGACGTGCAGCCGAACAGCATCAGTCCGAATGCGATAAGGCACAGGAGCAGAAGAATATTCCTTTCCATGGGAGCACATCATCATTATATTTTAAATGGAATATTAACCGCATTTACATTTATATAGATTTGAGCATGGATGCGTATGCCTGTTTTGCCATTCATCCGAATCACTATGCGGATATTTCCCGGAACACCTCCCTTCCTTTCTCGGTGAGGATGAGGAATGCCGGCTTGCCGCCCGGGTTCTTGATTTTCATGTAATGCTCTTCAAGGAGCAAATCCACGTGCTTCTTTATCGCGACGTGGCTCAGCCCGAGCTTTTCCGCCAGGGTGCTTAGGTAGCAGGGGTTGTTGCTGCGCTCGCCTTGCGCCATGAAGCGCACTATGCCCCTGCGGGTCTCGGCGCCCTTGCTCCAGTAGAAAAGTATCGTTTTCATTCTACCCTCT
>JAQTMJ010000039.1 GCA_028714395.1 Candidatus Iainarchaeum sp.
CCAAGGCCAGACTGCCCACGTACGGGCCGTTAGTTCTACGGAAATGCGTTGAGCAACGGTCACGCTTAACACCGGTAGGGAGACCGGTTTCAGGATGCAATTTATAATGACCGCTCACTCTTGGCAAATCCGGACTAGGGACTAACCTGCTGGAAACTTGAATAACAGTATCATGCCCGTCCCTGGCAAAATGTGCTGATGTTAAATTCTCGGCTATCAGTCCCATGTTTTTCTCGCCTTTACATTCTCCCGTAGGTAGTATCAGCCGTCCCCTCTTGCGGTCAAGTGGGTAAACTATTTCGTCCCTGAATTTCTTTCCGGGCCTTTCACAGCCGAAAACCGCATTGGTTGCGAACGGCGTGGCATTAGCCAGGGTGTTCTGGTTTCGTTTTGGATCCCTTAGTATCTGATGTGCAACTTCCGGCGGAATCAACTCTAGTTGAATCCCATATTTTCTGTTTTTTACTTCTAAGAACCTCAGCATTTTTCGAAGAGGCAGACCTGAACCATTCCATGGAGCGCAGAGTACGGCAATTGTTTTTGCCTCTTTGGGTGCGTTAGCGGTTTGAATCATTTCATCACCTATTTTCACTCTTTTGCATTTACTGCTACTAAATTTATATTTAAATATTAGTTCACCATTGGTGGTGAGCAAGATGCGAAGATTTAAATTCCGGCAATGAGAGAGGAACGCATGGAAACTGGGATGCTGAAGGAGGCAGGGCTCACGGACGGGGAAATAAAGGTCTATCTGGCCCTGCTCGAACTGGGGCCTTCCAGCTCAGGGCCGGTGATAGAGAAATCAGGCGTTTCCCGCTCCATAATATACAGGATTCTGGGGAAGCTGGCCCAGAAAGGGCTGGTTGCTTTTGTGGTAAGGGGAAAGACGCGCTATTTCCAGGCAGAGGAGCCGGGCAGGATAATGGAGTATGTTGAGGAGAGGCAGAGGAAGCTCGGGGAAAGCAGGAAAAAGATAGAGGAAGCGCTCCCTTCCCTGCTGTCGCTGGCGCAGCAGGCCGGGAAGAGAAGCGAGGTGAAGGTGTACCAGGGCTTCAGGGGCATGATGACCGCCCACGAGCTGACGTACCAGAGGCTGAAGAGGGGAGATGAGTATTTTTACATGAACGTGCCGGTCCAGCCGGAAAATTACCACGCCTATTGGAAGAAAGACCATGTGCGAAGAGTCAGGGCCGGAATAGAATGCAAACTCCTTTTTGACCCGACCGTGGAAAAGGACGTACTGAAGAACAGGAACAGGTATAAAGGTTGCGAGGCGAGGTACATGCCGGTCTGGATAAAGGCGCCGGTGTGGTTCGCAGGCTACAAGGACGTCGCGCTCATACACCTGGTCTCCTCGCAGCCGATAACCATAGAGATAACCAACCAGGAAGTGGCAGATTCATTCAGGGCTTATTTCGAGGAATTCTGGAGGATGAGCAAGCCGTTTGGGAAAGGGAGAATTTAGAAAAAATTAAAGGCGCGACTTTTGGATAATCATACAAATCAGTGGATTTGACGATTGTGTGCACGAGCACTTTATGTGCCGCGCACACTCGGTTTGTTGATTAAATCAGAAAGGGGTTGTTAAAAGGGGCAAGCTGATAAATAGAATAAATGCCCCTTTTATCCGTACATTCCGCCTTCTGGCCCGCCTTTTTTGCCCAGAGCCTTGGATTTTATCGCGCTCTCCTTTGCGCCCTGCGCGAGCGTCCTGGCTTCCTTCTCCAGTTCAAGCGTGTTTATGGGCACGCTTATTATTTTGGACAATACCTGGAGCGCGTTGGAAGCTGCCTTGGGGTCAACGAAGTCAGGGCTGGCTTCAGCGAGCACTGCAAGCATGGAATAGCCGGAAAGGCCGCTCACTGCGAGCAACGTTCCGGTAACCCCGGTTGTTGCGCCCTCCTTTATGCTTTTTCCAAGCTTCTTTGAAACGAATGAATCCACGTTGCTCTGCTCGTTGCCCACGAGATAGACCGCGCTTTCGCTTTCCCTCATGGATATGCCGCCCACGGAGATTATGCGGGTGGCCTTGAGTTCGCCCGCGAATTCCATTATCTTGTGCGCCAAGTCGTTGGAAATGGAAACAGGGACCACTATCTCGCCCATGATGACCATGATGTTCAGGCTTTTGGAAAAGTAGATGCGGACAGGGGGAAGCGGCTTGTAGTTGTGGATTGCCGCAAGGGGCGCGAAATCGTTGCTGGTCACGTAGCCGACCATCTCGAAGCCGTTCTTTTCCACAAAATAGGCTGTTGCGACACTCCCCACCAGCCCTATCCCGGGAAAGCCCACTATTATGAGCGGGTTCCTGGTCTCGAAGCTGGCTGTTTTCATTATCTCCACGGTCATGGGCATATAAAACAAATCAACTTTATAAACATTGGCTGGGAAAACCGGATATGGCAAAACAGATGATGATGCCCATGAGCAGCGCCGGCATACTGGGCGTGGGCTCCAACATGGAGCTTGCCGGCATAAAGGTCAGCCCCAAGGTCGTGCTGGCAGGGGCGCTCATTTTCATAGGCGTAGTGAAAATAGCAGACAAGGTGCTCACGAAGTAGCCGAGCTTTTTTTAAAGTTAACCTGAACAATAGGATTATGGATGCTTTATTTGAGGACATACTCAAACAGCTCAGGATTTGCGATGTGGGGGCGCTACACAGCCATGAGGAGACTCTACCTAGCAACCTGCTTCGGCTCAAGGAAGCCATGCTCAACATAGGGCAGCTGGTGGACCCGCTGCTCGTGGACGAGAAAAGCAGGGTGGTGCTCGACGGCAACCACAGGATAAAGGTTCTGAGCATGATAAAATGCCCCAGAGCGGTCTGCCAGTTCGTGGATTACTCCAGGCAGGACATAAAGGTGGGGACGTGGTTCCCGGTTTCGGAAAAGATTTTGCCGGAAACCGTGAGAAAGGCGGGTTTTGCGCTCGAAGCTGTGGATTTTGAGGCAGGGCTGAAGGCCCTTGCTTCTAAAAAAGCCCCTTTCATGGTGGCCGGGAAAAGGGATGGAAAAAGGGAATACAGCCTGGTCCAGCCTGACTCCTATGATTTGGAGGGAATGATGGCCGGGCAGAAAAAAATACTGGAAAAGCTCAACGGAGGCGAAACCTCGTTCCAGTATTATTCCGATGAGGAGGCTGCCGGATGGGTGGAGAAGGGGAAAACCGTGCTCTACAGGAAGATATACACGAAAGAAGAGATAGTGGGGCACGCGCTCAAAGGCAAGGTTTTCACTCCGAAATCCACGAGGCATGTGATACCGAACAGGATAATAAGGCTGAACATGAGACTGGGTTGGCTGCACGAGGGAGAAACCGAAGCCAACGCATACCTGGAACGCATACTCAGGGAGCGCGTGTACAACGGGAACATAAGAAGATACTCTGAGCCGGTCATAGTAATTTACTGATTATCTGAATTAGAGGTGGAAAAATGGTTTTGCTGGCCCCGGGTCCGGTGCCGGTCCTTGAAGAGATAAGGAAGGCCCAGGCAAAGGAGATGATTACGCACAGGTCAAAGGAATTCACAGCACTCTACGGGGATTTGTGCACCAGGCTGAGGAACTATCTGGGAGCCCAGGAAGCTTACGTGATGACCGGTTCAGGGGCGCTCGGACTGGAAGCGCTCATGGCTAATCTCACATTCAGGAATGAGAAGATGGTTTGCTTCCCTAACGGGGAGTTCGGGGAGAAGCTTGTGGAGACCGCGAAAATTTATACCAACGCGGATGCTGGGAGCATTGAAGGAGGGAAAGGATGGAACCTGGAAAGGGCAAAGGCGAAGATAGATGGGAGTAATGCGCAAGTGCTAAGCATGGTTTACAACGAGACCGGCTATGGGCTGCGGAACCACATAAAGGAAATCTGCAAATATGCGAAAACAAAGGGAATGATTACGATTATAGATGGGATTTCCGCATGGCCTGGCACCGAGTTCAACATGAAGGAATTCAATGTAGATGGGTTCGTTACCGGGAGCCAGAAGGGGATTGGAGCGCCTCCGGGAATGGCGCTCCTGGGCTTGAGCGCTGAAGCTGTTGAACGATTTTCCAAGAGGGAGAGCGTGCCTTCCTATTATATGGATTTGAGGAGACATAAGAAAAGATATGAGAAGGACCAGCAGACTCCGAACACTCCGGCTATTTCACTCTTCTGGGCGCTCCAGGAGGCGTTCAACGTGCTGGACAAAAACGGGGGGGTTCCTGCAGCTGTGAACAGGCATGCAGGGGAAGCGGTGTACACTAGGAAGAGACTGAGCGCCATGGGGTTCCGGATTGTTGCAGAGCCTGGCTTTGAATCCAACACTGTTACCGGATTCGTGTGCAGCAGCCCTGAGCAGGCCAAAACCATAAAAGAGAGGCTGGACAAGGAGTTTGGGTACAAGATTGTGGGATGCAGAGGCATTTACGTCAACAACGGGCTCAGGATAGCGCACATGGGCAACTTCAAGCATGAGTGGATTGCAGGATGCCTGGATGGAATAGAGAAAATAGTCAGGTGAAGGATAGGAAAGGGGACGGAGTGCTATGAAAATAGTGATAGCTGACAACATGGAGTCTGAAGTGGTTGAGGAGATAAAGGAGCTTGGGGAAGTTGCTTATAAGCCCGCGGATTTGAAGGCTTCGGTTGCGGATGCCGATGCGCTTATCGTGAGGAGCGCGACCCAGGTGAATGCGGAACTGCTTTCGCACGCGAAAAAACTTAAAATAGTTGCAAGGGCAGGAGTGGGGCTGGACAATGTGGATGCGAAGGAGTGCGAGAAGAGGGGAATAAAAGTGGTTAATACTCCTGGAGCTCCGAGCAATGCAGTTGCGGAACTGTGCATCGGGTTCATGATTATGCTGCTCAGGAACGGAGGGAAGGCCCATGCGCAGATGAAGAATAAGGTGTGGGACAAGAAAAGCCTCACTGGAAGGGAAATAGCTGGGAAAACTTTAGGTGTGATTGGATTCGGGAGGATTGGTGCGCTTGTGGCTGAGAAGGCGCACGGGCTTGGGATGGATGTTATTGCCTATGATAGGAGCGAGAAGAAGAGCGCTTTTGCTAAATTTGTAAGTTTGGATGAGCTGTTTGCGAAATCCGATGTGATAAGCCTGCACCTTTCTCTTACCGAGGAGAATAGGAACCTGGTGAATGCGCAGAGCATAGGGAAGATGAAGAACGGGGTTTGCATAATAAATACTGCACGCGGCGGGCTTGTGGACGAGAATGCGTTCTATGAGGCGTGCAAAGCAGGAAAAATTGGAGGAGTTGCGCTTGATGTTTATGAGCCTGAGCCCTATTCTGGGAAACTGCTCGAATTGGAGAATGCGATTTTTACCCCGCACATAGGAAGCTCCACAAAAGAGTCGCAGGAACGGATTGGGAAGGAGCTTGTGCAGAGATTGAAGGAGATGCTGGGCTAATTTTTGAGTAACTAGGCGGATCTGTATTGATCTGAAACTCAAGACTGGGAACGCGGAACTTGCACTGCAGATGGATGTGAGGTCAAGATTGCACCTAGAATTGAGATTATGATGGAAAAAGATAAAAAATTTGGGCAATCACTGGCCTTGAAACTGCTGGAGCAGTCTGAGTAGGGGAGCAAGTTGCTCCGAAGTGACCTCAAGTGGTATTCCGAAATGGCTGGAAGGCCAGCCGAGCTTGACGTCCCAGTAGAAGTCGTCTTTGGCGCCGTCGCGATAAACAACGCCCACTGAAGGGCCAGCTCCCGTGCTTATGTATTCTTCTAAACAATCCGATCCATCTCCTTGCCTTCCTGTGCCTGACAAAAGGCTATACAAATCGCCTATGCGGGCCGGGCGCCAGCCGCTTCCATATGTGAGAGGCACGATTTTAATATCATTGATTGGATCAACCACATCCAATTCTACCTTCTTGATTACTTGCGCTGCAAGCCACGTGGAAGCATCATCGCCATGCGCCCGTATAAGGTCCGGGGTACTGCGCTGACTACGACCGATTGTGAAAGACAGAACTACATTGCAATCATTTACAGTTTGAATAAAATTCTCCCTTTGTTCATAATCTGGTTTCGTAGGAAAGATCCACTTCGTGCCATTGATTGTTATGGTAGTGCGCGGACCAAGCTTCTGGTCCTCTCTATTGAACGCACACCAGACATTGGTTGCAAGAGGCAATGCACCCATTAACCCGGGCGATTTAGTCTCTTCGTACAATGCATCTGCGAGCGGAGCGTAACGTGCAATGGCCGCGCCCAGTTTAATAAATTCCGGTTGCCTCAGTCGCACATGACTTATGTAAAAAGGTTGTTGTGGGGGTATAGCAGAGATTTTTGTCGTGATAGCTTGAGCAGCACATCCAGCCATGTAAGCACCTCCTTTTGTTTTAGATAATATACTGGTGCGTTATGTTTTAAAACCCATCTTTTAACACTTAAAAGAAATGCAGGTCATAAGCCAGCTGGATCGCCCGCAGTTAGGAGAAGAAGCGCGCGCACTCCTTTTCCGCTTTTTCCCTGAATTGCGCCGGTGCAAGTATTAGTGCTTTTTTCCTTGATTCCTCGGTGGACTTGAGCGAGCGCACAAGCTCGGATATTTTTGAAATTTCCTCTTTTTTGCCGGAGTGCGTCCTAACTAAAAAGCCTGAAAGCTTGAAGAAGCTGTCCGGAACGTCTATCAGGATGTCGCAGCCCGCGAGTGAGGAAAGCTCTGCTTCAAGCTTCGGAACTTCGGATTCCTTGAACTGCGAGGGCGAAAGGGAATAGACTTGCTTGTATAGTTTTCGTTCTTCAATGGCTTTGGAATATTTTCCGGCCTGCTTGTCCTGCGCGAGAAGTGCCAGCACTTCCGCATCCCCTTTTTCAAGGAGGAGTTTCGGATCCAAACCGTTTCCTATTGCCATGGAGAGGGAGCGCGCGAGCATCGCTGATGCGATGCGCACGGTGTGGTGGAAATAAACAGTTGAGAACATCATGAAGCGCGCGACGAGGAGGCTTTCCGCGGCTTCCAGGGCTCCGTACTCCACTCCCAATGCACCTTTCTCGAAAAACATCTTGCCGATTATGCGCTGCTCGTCCACCATCCCATAGGCCACGCCGGTGTAGTATGCGTCCCTTTTGAGGTAGTCCATCCGGTCTGCCCCTATATCTGAAGTTATGGCTTCTGCATGAACTGAATTATCAAGGCCCGCAATTTCCTTCCTGCTCAAGCGTTCGAGCAGGATGTCCGCAAGCTCTCCGGAGAGCATCTTCTTAGCTCCTATTTCCTCGTGGGTTCCCAGATGCTTGGAAGTAATGCGCTCAGCCTCGTGCGAAAATGCGATGTGCCCTATGTCGTGGAGCAATGCGTAGAGCCTGAGCTTTTCCGCTCCTTCATCAAGCGAGAGCTTTTCCGCGATGCGGGACGCGAGATGGAGGGTGCCCAGGGAATGCTCGAAGCGGGAATGGTTCGCGCCTGGGTAAACGAGATTCGCGGTCGCGAGCTGCCTTATCCTGCGCAGGCGCTGGAAATCAGAAGTGTCAACTATGCGCTCCTCGAAATCCGTGAGCTCCACCG
>JAQTMJ010000040.1 GCA_028714395.1 Candidatus Iainarchaeum sp.
GCCCGGGATAGGGGTGAGCGCCGTAGGGGTGCCGGACGAGGGGCGGGGCCAGATCGAATCCAGATGCCCTGGCGCGGGCTTCGTGAGCAAGCCGCACATGCACGAGTTCCTGCTTCCGGAGATAAGGAAAGTGATGGGAAAGGGTGGGCGCAAATGAAATTCCACAATGCAGCCGGAATCCGGGACGCAGTAAAAAAGACAGGGAAACGCTACGAAAGCATGGACAACCTGATAGCTGGCTGCCAGGTGATAAGCTTCGACTGGCGTTACGTTTACCTGAACAGTACTGCAATCAGGCATGCGCGCAAGAGCAGGAAGGAACTGCTCGGCCGCACCATGATGGATGCGTATCCGGGAATAGAGAAGACGGAAATGTTCAGGCATGTCAGGCGTTGCATGGAAAAGCGCGCGTTCCACCGCATGGAGAACTCGTTTACCTATCAGGACGGCAGCGAGGGCTGGTTTCTGCTCAATATGGAACCTGTTTCGGAAGGCCTGCTCGTAGTTTCTCAAGACATCACTGCGCAGAAACGTATGGAAATGGCGCTGCACGAGAGCGAGGACAAATACCGTACGCTGGTGGAAAGCTCTCCGGAAGCGATAACCATACTGGACAGGAAAGGCGCAATCCTTTTCCTCAACAAAAAAAGCGCTTCAAGATTTGGCGCAAGCCCGGCAAAAATCACAGGGAAAAGAATCTGGGAATACATCCCAAAAAAAGCGGCCGCATTCAGCGAGTCCATGCTGCGCGAAATCATAAGGACCGGAGAGAGCCGCGAGATTGTGAGCCCGGTTTCAATAGGCGGCAGTACGCGATTCTTCCGCATAACCCTGAGCCCGGTGAAAAGCAAGGAAGGAAAATTCAATTCGGTATTGGTAATATCCTCTGACATAACCGAAATCAAGAAATCCGAACAGCGCATAATGAACCTCAACAGGCTCTATTCTATGCTCAGCGACAGCAACCAGGCGATAGTGAGGTTCAGGGACATGGGCAGGATCGCCAGGGAAATCTGCCGCATAATAGTGAGGGACAGCGGCATGAAGATGGCCTGGCTGGGGCTTCACGACCCGGCGCACAATATCATCAAACCGATTGCGCACTTCGGGGTGGATCCCGCCTACCTGAAAAGCATCAAAATCTCCCCCCAAGAAACCGCGACCATGCGCGTCCCTATCAAGGCGGCTTTCCTCACAGGCAAACCGTTCGTGTGCAACGACTGGAGCACCGCCAGATACATGAGGCCCTGGGGTGCAGCGGGCGCCAAATACACCTATCGTTCTTCCGCCTCGGTGCCCATACTCAAAAACGGGAAGTCAATCGGCACGCTCAACATCTATTCGGCCGCGCCCGGCTTTTTTGACGATGAGATAATGGGGCTGGTCCAGGATCTCGCTTCCGACATCTCCTTCGCGTTCGAAAAGGCTAAAGACGAGCAGCAGCGCAGGAGCGTGGAGAACACGCTGCGCGGAGCCAGGAGACGGCTTGAGGCTATAATAAACAACACGCCGGATGTGGCGATAGAGAGCTACGATATGAATGGAAAAGTGCTCAGCTGGAACAGGGCGGCGGAGAAAATATTCGGATGGAAAAAGGAAGATGCAATCGGCAAGAACATAGGCCGGCTCATTCTGGGCCGGCATTCAGCCGCGCTCTTCATTAAAGATTTGCGGCGCATAAACGCGGGGGGCAAGCCCTTCCCGCCGACTGAATGGGAATTCAAGCGCAAGGACGGAACCATGGGATGGGTTTACTCAACCATCTTCTCCGTGCCTGCCAGCGTCTCTTCAAAGGAATTCGTGTGCATGGACGTGGACATCACCGAGCGCAGGAAAATTGAAAAAGCCCTGCGCGAGAGCGAGGCAAAGTACTCCAGCGTAGTCGAGAACTCCAGCGACGCCATAGCCATCCTTCAGGACAACGTTTTCAAGTTTGCGAACCGTGCCCTGAGCCAGCTCGGCGGCTATCCGCTCGACCAGATAATCGGGAAGCCCATATCTTTCGCGGTTGTTCCGGGGTTCAGGCACATAACGGACAGCAAGTACCGCAACAGGGTAAAGAGAGGCGGCCCCACGGAGAAATACGTGATACCTGTCAAGCGCAAGGACGGGGTCCTGATAAATGTTGAGCTGTTCTCCAAAATAATCAAGTACGATGGGCGGAACGCAGACCTGATAATCGTCCGCGACATCACCGAGCGCAGGCGGCTGGATGACCTCATGCGCAACTACACACTTAAGCTTGAATCCGAGGTCAATGCAAGGACCAGCGAAGTCCTTCAGGAAAAGCGCAGGGTGGAGGAGCTTTCCGCGGTCAAGGACCAGTTCATAAGGGACATCAGCCACGAGCTCAAAACCCCGCTTTCAGTAATAATGGGGAATCTTTCCCTCCTGCGCGACATTTTCCCTATTGGAAAGGAAAAGGAATGGGCATCGCTCCTTAACCTGCTGGACAGGAACACGGCAAGGCTCGAAAAATCCATAAACCAGATGCTCCAGCTGAGCAAGCTCCAGAAAGTCGAGCTCCAGCGCACCCGGGTCCTCCTGAACGAGCTGGTGGAAGAGGTATACAAAGAATACCTGCCCCTTTCCGAAATAAAAAGCATCACGCTTTCCATTGACGCCGAACCGGTGCTCATGCTTGGCGATGGGGACCTGCTCAGGCTGGCCATAGGAAACCTTGTGAGCAACGCCATAAAATTCACCTCCCGCGGTTCGGTCAGCGTGCGGCTCAGGGGAGATGCACACTCTGCCACCATAGCCGTAACCGACACCGGCATAGGCATCTCAGAAAAGAACCAAAAGAAACTGTTTCTGGAATTTTTCAAGGTAGATCCGATAGCTCCGGGCACAGGCATAGGCCTTTCCATTGCAAAGGAGATAGTGAAAAAGCACGGAGGCACGATAAGGGTTAAAAGCAAATTAGGAGAAGGAAGCACGTTCGAAATAACGCTTCCGAGAGGGGTGCAAACATGAAAAGGGTATTGATAATCGAAGACGAACCTGACGTGGCTGAAACCATGAAGATGCTCGTCGAGCGCGAGGGCTACAAGGTTGATTACACTCTCGACCCGCGCAAAGGGGTGAAAATGGTCAAGGACTACGACCTGCTCCTCCTGGACATAATAATGCCCGTGATGTCTGGCCGCGAAGTGCTTGATGAGCTGAAAAAAAAGAAAGTGAAGACTCCCGTGATAGTGGTGAGTGCGATCGGGCTGCCCATGGAAGTTTCCGAGGAAATCTCCAGAAAGTACCCTGGCGTCGCTTTCGTTCCCAAGACCGAGATGCACACCTCGCTTCCAAACACGATAAAGAAACTGCTGTCCAAATAACCGGTTTGATTGCATGGCTGAAAACAAGAGGCCGAAAATTGTTCCCCAGCTCCGGAGGGTGCAGGCCGGCATTCCTGGCCTGGACCGCCTGGTGGAAGGCGGCCTGGTGGAGAACAGCCTCGTGGTGCTCAGGGGCGACACCGGGACAGGGAAAACGATTTTCGCGCTCCAGTTCATTTACGAAGGCATAACCAAATACAACGCCCCTGGCCTTTACCTGAGCTTCAACGAGGACAAGGAGGCAACATACGCCCACGGAATGGAGTTCGGCTGGGATTTCAGAAAGCTCGAGGAGGATGGAAAGTTTGCGTTCATCCACTACGAGCCCCATGAAGTCGTGCGGGTGATGGAGGAAGGCGGAGGGACCATACGGGACCAGCTCGAAGCCATAAGAGCCAGAAGGCTCGTGGTGGACCCGATAACCCCCTTCACCATGGTGTTCAATGATCCCTACAAGGAGAACGAGGCGATAATGGAGCTTTTCAGCATGTTCAGGAACTGGAACTGCACCGCACTCATAATATCCGACGCGCGCGCCTCGCTCACTGGCGGCGAAAAAACCGAGAGGGCGGTGGTGCTCGCAGACGCGGTCATAAATATGTACTACACGCGCGAAGGGCCCTCCAGAGCCAGGATGCTTGAAGTGCTTAAGATGAAAGACACTGCGCACACCGAGCGCCTCATCCCATTCGTTTTCACCAGCGGGGGATTGGAAGTACATGACGGCAAGCAGCGAAAATAACCCAGGGAAGCGGATGCGCGCATGCAGGGCGCAGGGCACCGTGGAGTTCCTGGTAATGATTGTTGCAGCCCTGCTCCTCCTCTCCATAATATACGTGATAGCCGGAAGAGAAATAACTGAAATCCAGAAAAGCAAGCAGTCCGGCGATGCGCGCATAGCCTCGTCCACATTAGCTTCGGCGGCAAAGGAAGTGTACTACCAGGGGCAGGGCGCAAGAAAGCAGGTTTACGTTTATTTTCCGCCCGAATACGAGCCATCTTCCTCGTACATCGCGAACCGCACGGTCTACCTGAGCGTGGGCGCAAGTTCCTATGCAGAATCTCTTGATTTTGATGTTCATGGCAGCCTTCCTTTCACCGCAGGAGGCAATTTCGTCTGGATAATCTCCGAGGGCAGTTCGGTGCGCATAGGCAGCACCTATCTTTTCGTGCGCAGAAGCTCGCTTCCGGTGAGCATGGGGCAGAGCGCCACAGCGTCCCAGGATTTCTACGTGAAGAACGTGGGCAACGATACCATAAATATTACAGTTGCAAAGAGCTGGCCCTACTCCGACGTGACCGTTTCCGTCAGCGCCTCCAACTTCACCCTCATCCCGGACCAGATGCAACCTATTACGGTCGAATATTCAAGCAACGGGGCCGCATACGGACTTTACGGAGGAACCCTGCTCACCACTGCGTCCACCCCATTCGGGACCGAAGACTACACGACCATGCTCTCGGCGGACGTGTCTGCCCCTCCGACTCCGCCGACGAACGTGAGTGAGAAAAATCTCACCATAATACCTCATCTTTGGCAGGAAACCCTTGGCCCTGGGAATTCCACAAGCAAGACATTCACAGTGTGCAGCGGGCAGAACAGCTCATTTTCATCAGTCTCGTTCGCAGCATCTTCGGGAGCGCCGGGCTCCTGGATGGGCAACACAAGCTCCATAGGCCCGCTTCCCCAGGATTCCTGCGCATTCAAAACGTTCGAGCTTTCGGTTCCGGCAAATGCAACCAACGGAATATACTCAGGCTCCATACTTGCAAGCGGGGACGGAATCGCGAATGATTCAGTTTCACTAATAATAACAGTTGCAAGCCAGGACAATTATCCGCCCAGGATAACCGACGTAATCCACGCGCCAAATCCGGCGCGCAGGAACGATTCCATAAGAATAAACGCAACCGCGAACGATAGCGGAAATCCAGCGGTGAGCAACATCTCAATGTGCATAATATCCATAGACAACAGCTCCTGGAGCCAGATGGTTCCAGCAGATGGCTCCTACAGCTCCCCAGAGGAGCTGGTGACCCACACAATATCCGGAAGCACACTGAGCCCAGGAAACCACCTCGCAACAATCAGGTGCAACGACACGCAGACCAATTTAGGGGAAGCAAATTACACCTTCCACGTAAAATCTTCCGCGCCCATAGTTTTCATAACCAACCAGACCACTGCAAATGCCGAAGAGCTGGCATGGATGACATTCCTCAATACCTCTGCTTCCCAGATGGGATTCAGCTGGGCGTATGATGCTGTTCCTGCCGCAAACGCCACTGCTTCGCCAAGCTCTCCAGGCTATGTAAACATATCCGGCTACACAAGCGCATTGCTGGCAGAATACGCAACAGGAATCGGCCTTGGCTCGGTCCTCACCTCATTCACCGGCCAGGGCGGCTCGGTGCTCATGGTCGGAGCTGCACTAGCTGGAGGGGTTGAAGTAGGAGATGCATCATCAGCCCCAAATGTTACTCTCACTCAGCGCTATTGGATATACAATAGCACCCATTACATAACTTCAGGATACTCGGGCTCAACAAAAATCTGGGACGGCAGCCAGGGGCGGCAATACAGCTTCCCAGTGGGTGCTTATTTAGGCACCGGCTATGTTGACGGAATGGACGGAAACACAAGGCTCGCAAACAGGACCGCCCTTGGAAAGCGCGGCAAAATCCTGATGTGGGGCATGACACGCGAGCGGGGCTACAATGCAGACGGAACCGTGATGTCCACGCGCACAATAGATTACACCCTCAACCTTTCAACGGTGAGTCCATGAAGGCGCAGTTGAGCATGGAATTCTATGCGTCCATGGTGATGCTCCTTGTGGTTTTTGCCGCGGTCCTCGGCGTGGCCTATGGGGAAGCCCAGAACCTTTTCCAGATGCAGGACTGGCTCACTGCGAAATACATAGCGCAAAAGCTCGCATTTTCCATAAACAAAGTGTATGTTGCCGGCGACGGGGCGTCCTCCTCAATAGTTCTCGAGGATTCGGGCAGGGAAAACATAACCATCTCAAACGGCCAAGTCATAGTCCGTCGGGGCAAGGCGGTTTCGTCCTGGCCCCTGCTCACCACAAAAGTAAATACTACATTTGTGAGCGGAAACGAAATCACCATAGTGAACAATCGCGGAACCATGGGTGTGGGCTGATGCGCGGGCAAATCTGGGCAACCGACTCCATCCTGGGCGTGGCCGTGCTGGCCTTCATAACGCTTCTCTCGGCATTCATATGGAATTCTGCGGCTTCGGGAAACAGCCAGGCTGAGAAATACAACGACCTCACGCTTGGGGCCATGGCGGCATCAGATGCGATAGTGCTCACCTCAGGAGATCCGGCGAACTGGAACCACCTTCCTGCGCTGGACGAGGACTCGGTTGCGGCAATCGGCCTGGCCAAAAGCAGGAACGTCCTGGATGCGAAAAAACTTGAGCGCATGCAGGCCCTCAACTCCTCCAATTACACTCTCTTCAGGGACAGGATGGGCATACCGCTTTACAACTATTCCATATCTGTCCTGTCCCTTAACGGGACGGAAATCTGGGAAACCGGAATCGCGCCCCCTGAAGATGCGCAGCGCGTGAGGGTGGAGCGCTTCGCAGTGCTCGAAAAAGAAGTGGTGAAAGTGGCGGTGGAAATATGGGAATGAAAGGCGCCATAGTCACGCTTGATTCCATAATCGCGCTTGTGTTCCTACTCCTTTCCATGGCAATCGCGCTTTCCACGCTCGCATCCCTCCAAGCCCCGCTTTTCCAGGAATCGTTCATAAAATCCCAGAGCCTGGACGTGCTGGCAGTGCTTGTGGAG
>JAQTMJ010000041.1 GCA_028714395.1 Candidatus Iainarchaeum sp.
GCTCAACCAGGCGTTCGACATAATAACCACCAACGTGGTCGTCGCAGTAGTCGCGATGATACCCCTGCTCTTCAGCGGCATGGTCGAGATAATAGGGTTCGCGCTCTCCACGATAATAGGCTCGCTTCTCGGGTTCATGCTCTCCAGGCCTGTCTACGCGCTTCTTGTGGAAAAGCTGATGGAATAAACCACGAGACTCGGCAAAGCAAGCGTTTATATTTCTGCAATTCCACCACTTTCCCAGGTGCTGAAATGGAAAAACTCTACGAAGATGCCGAAACCGGATGCTGCCCCAGGTTTGATCCGAAGCCGTGGGACAAGAAGCGGATAACCTGGAAGAACAAGCTGTTTCTCAAGGACCACGTGATAAGCGTTTTCCACATCCCGCTGAATTTCGGGAACGTGATTGTGAAGAACATGGAAATGATAAAAAAGGCGGACGCGCTTTCGCCCAAGCCGCTCATGCTTTCGGATGAAAACTCCTTTTTCGGAAGCGACGTGTACATCGCAACTTCCAGGGAAGTGCCGGGCGCTGAAATGGTAAGGATTTCCGGCACTTTCCTCTCAAAAGTTTTCGAGGGCCCCTACCAGAATATGGGCAAATGGATTGCCGAAATGAACGCATACGCGAAATCGGAAAAGAAACAAGCCAGGAAAACGTATTTCTTCTACACCACCTGCCCGAGCTGCGCAAAGTACTACGGCAAAAATTACACCGTAATCCTGATGCAGGTCTGATGCCTTCAAAAGCCGTGGATGGCCATCTTTTAAGTGTCCTTAGGTAGATTTAAATACACCTAGGTATACTAAAATAATGTGATGGACATGGAAGTATGCACAGTAAAACTGCACAGGGAAACTAAGACGATGCTGGATTCCTACAGAGAGTACCGGAACGAGAGTTACGATGAAGTAATACAGAAAATAATCAGCATAATGGACCTGTGCAGAAAGGAGCCGAGGCTGAGCAGGAAAGCAATCCAGGACATAGAACAGGCCAGAAAGAGAATAACTGCCGGGAATTTCATTACTGAAAGCGAAGCCAAAAAGAGGCTCGGCCTATGAGCTACGAGTTGGTTTTCGACAAGAATGCAATATCATTTATCTCAAAACTCCCTAAGGATGCCAGGAAGCGCATATACGAAAAACTCGCCTTGGCCAAGGATGATCCTCATCATTTTTTCGAGCGCCTCAGCGGCAGGAGCGACTACAAGCTGCGTGTGGGAGATTATCGCGTAATAGCCGACTTGAACGATTCGCTCAAAAGGATAGAAGTGACATTGATAGGCCATCGCAAGAACGTCTACGAAAAATAGTCTATTCCTTCACAACGGTCCCGTTGTGCGGCTTCCCCTCAATGGCCTTCTTCAAATCCTCCAGGCTCCTTCCGTCCACGAAATGCGCCTCGATTTTCGACCGCGCGATTATCTTGCACGCGAGCATGTCGAAAATGAAGTTCTCCCCTGCCTTCCTGGAATCGTTCTTCGCCGCCAGATCAACCAGCTCCTGGTACTTCATGCTCTTGAGCTTCCTGGCCTTGGGGTTGGTGTTCGGGTTTGAATCGTAAATCCCGTCAATGTTGCTCATGTTCACCAGCCTTTTCGCGTGCAGCGCCTCGGCGAGCAGCGCCGCATCCGTATCGGTGGTTATTCCGGGAACGGTTCCGCCCATGACCACTATGCGGTGCTCCTTTGCGGCCCCCCTGGCTTCGTTGAAGTTGTGCGCCGCCCTGGGGTATGCCTGGTCGCCCAGTGCGGTCACCATGAGCGCGGCATTCTGGCTGGTGCTTATTATCGCTATCTCGTCAGCCTCGAACTCGTTGGCGCCCATCTCCCTGGCTGCCTTGGCGTAAAGCCTCGCGGTCCTCCCTCCCCCGGTCACTATGCCGAAGCTGTACTTGCTCTCCCTGAGCAGCTTCACCAGCGTCCTGAGGAATTCGGAATTGGGCGCGCCATCGGAGTTTATTATGCCCCCCCCAAGGGAAAGAACTATCCATTCTGCCATGCTATCACGCTCATCCTTTCTTCCCCTCGTTTTTAAAACCTGCGCAATTTTGTCCGTTGCTTTCAAAGAAAAGCTATTTTAATCGCCGCATTCATATGCGTATCATGGCTATGAAACGGGAAAAGGTCATAGAGATAATACGCGATACGCTCAACTCGTATGGAATAAGGAAGGCGTACCTGTTCGGCAGCTTCGCCAGGAGAGAGCGCACTTACCACGACGTGGACATAGCCATAGAGCCGCCCGAGGGCAAATTCTCGCTGCTGGACATGGTTCACATAGAAAACTCCCTGCAGGATGTGGTGGGAAAAAAATGCGACCTGGTCACGCTGAGGTCCATCAATCCCCGCATGCGCCCTTACATAGAAAAGGATCTGGTTGAGATAGTATGAAAAAGGACGAGGTCTATGCAGGCGACGTTCTGCAGGCGATTTCAGAAATAAATAAGTTTGTAAAAGGCAGCGACAGAACATCGTTTGCCAGGAACGACCTGCTCAGTTCAGCCGTGGTTCGCAAGCTGGAGATAATCGGCGAAGCGTGCAAAAACATGAGCCAAGGGTTCAGGGAAAAAAACAGCGATATCCTCTGGCGGGACATAATAGGGATGCGGGACAAGATAGTACATAATTATGCCGGAATAGACTTTTTTGTTGTATGGGACGTCGTGCAGAAGGACCTTCCGGTTTTGGAGCGGCAGATGAGGAAAGCTATTGAAAAAAGGTGAAGATTCATGCTTGACATAAAGGAAATAGAGAAGTCGCTAATAAAAAAGGAAGCGGTGCTGGACGAGCTCATAAGGAAGAACCGCGAGATAGTGCGCATCACCGCGAATTCCATAAAGGAGATGCACGCGGGGAATTTGGAGGAGGCGAAAAAGCTCCTGGACGCAGGAGAAAAGGAGATGAAAGCGATATCAGCCGAAGTTTCCAAATACGGGATGGATTCAAACCACATAATGCAGGAGTACGCGGAAGCGCGCCTGCTCCTCTTCGCGATAGAAAGGAAGGAGCTCCCGGGCAGCAGGGAACTGGGAGTGGCGCCTGAACCCTACCTAACCGGGCTCCTGGACTGCATGGGCGAGCTGAAGAGGCAGATGTACGAATCCCTGCGCAAGGGCAAAAGGAAAGATGCGGAGTACTATTTCGAGCTGATGGAAAAAATTTACGACGAGCTGCTCCCGCTGAAATTCTCCTCCGCGCTGCTCCCTGATTTCAGGAGGAAGCAGGACGTGGCGAGGATGCAGATAGAGCAGGCCAGAGGCGAACTTTTATGACGTTTTTCTTTTTGGGGGTGAAGCCCTCAGACCAATTTGTCGAAGTGTTCGACAAAAGGTGTCGAGCGCAACGCTCGACAATTTGCGAGCATAGCTCGCAATGTTCCATAAGTCGAAACGTCGACTTATTGGACCCTTTTTCTTTAGGAAAGAAAAAGGGGATATGGGGAGGCGAACTTTTATAAATTTCCTGCGGGATTTGAAACCATGAACAAACTGCTGCTCCTTCCTGTTTTGCTCATCCTTTTTGCCGGATGCCCCGGAACCCCGCTCCAGCCACCCCCGCAGGACAACCTTACAATAACAACGGTGAACGTGAGCGCCTTCACCATAACCGAGGAAACCGAGACCATAATCACGGGCGAGAGCGTTATCATAGTGAACAACACCGCGGAGAACCAGACCAACATAACCAACAGGAGCATATCCGACTATACGTACAATCCGAACCAGACGCTCATAATTTATTTCATAAACGTGTCCTACATCCCGGACTGGTCCCAGAACGCGCCCAACGAAAGGCAGGGCGAGGCAATACTGCTGAAGAAAGGGGACGCGGACATACTCATAGACGCAGGGCCCGGGGAGCGCGCCCTATACCTTGTGAATTTCCTGCGCGAGCGCGGGGTTGATGATATAGATTTGCTCATCTCCACCCACGCAAGGCCCGAAAATTATGGGGGAATGGACACCCTGCTGGACCACATAGATGTGGAGATGTTCCTCTGGCCTGGCTACGACGGCGGCGATTCAGACTACGCGGCGGTGGTGCAGAAAGCCCGGTCCAAGAGCAGGGAATCCATGGCGTCCGATTACCTGGAGAACATAAGCATAAACGGCATAAGCTTCCAGGTGCTGAATCCCAGGAACGGAGACCAGCGCTTCAACTCCATAGACAACGACGGAATAGTGCTCAGGATAACGGACCGGAACTTCTCCATGATGACCACGGGAGACATAGCCTACGGGGCGGAAGCCGGCATAGCCAATTCCCATGATTTCAACCAGAGCTGCAGGGTGCTCCAGATACCCAACTACGGGCTCGGCGCAGGGAGCGCCCAGATAGACATGTTCCTGCTGAAGGTGCACCCGGAGAGCGCGATAATGACCGGCTCCTATTTCGACCCTGCGGACGAGCGCTACTCAATTACAGAGCGGCTGAGGCTCAAGAACATAAGCTATTACACAAACTTTGAGAACAACGGCAGCAACGTGGTCCGCATCACCACGGACGGCTACACCTACGCAATCTCGGCCCAGTGAATAATCTGAACCTGAGGCCGGATAAAAAATAAGCAGAAAATAAAAAAATCATTTCACGTATTTCGCAATCTCCTTTTCGCCCATGGTTGCGAATTTCTTCCTGCCCCCTTCTATGTACGAGACCTCGACATTCTCGCTCTGGAGCTTCTCCTCGCTGGTCTTCTTGAGCGCGCCAAGCGCAAGGGCTATGGAATCATCAAGGGTCATGGAGTCCTTGTACCCCTTCTCAAGTATCTCATCCACCTCCTTCTTGGCGCTCCCGATGGAATCGGCCTTGAACCCGGTCATGGCCCCCGAAGGCTCGGCTTCGTACAGCCTGGGCCTGTCATCGTAACCTGCAATGAGCAGGGAAACCCCGAACGGCCTTATGCCCCCGTACTGGGTGTACACCTGCATCAAGTCGCAGATATCTCTCGCGATGCTCTCAACCGGCGCAGGCTCGCTGTAGCTGAGCCTGTGCTTCTGCGCTTCCAAACGCCCGGTATCAACCAGCTTCCTCGCGTCGGCTATGAGCCCGGACGCGGTGAAAGCTATGTGCGAGTCTATGTCAAACACTTTCTTCAGGGATTCCGGGACGATGAGCTTGCTGTAGGTGCTCTTGTGCGCTATGAGCGCCACGCTGTCCTTGGCGACTATGCCTATGGCAGTCGCGCCCCTCTTCACCGCCTCCTTCGCGTATTCTACCTGGAACAGCCTGCCGTCAGGGCTGAAAACCGTTATCGCCCTGTCGTATGCCTGCGGAGAAACACCGTACATATTTTCACCTCGTAGATTAACCAAACAATCTAACGGAATTAGTTTCGCTCTTATTGTGAACCTATTTCATATATAAATGTTTTCCCTGTTATTGCTGAACGGGAGGCATTAATGCGATTTGTCCATCTGTTCTATCTATCACTCTTCATTCCGCTCTGCTCAGCCGCGTCCCTGGAGGATTTCGCGCTTCCGCTCCTGTGCGTCTCGGGCCTCGCAATAATTCTCGCGCTCGGGATTGCAGCCTACATCTATTATAAGGGCGAGGATAGGGGCGAGACTCAGGGCAGCCCGGAGGAGCCCGGGACGCAGGAGAGCGTCCGCGCACCGGTTCATCCGGAAGCCAAGCCTGAAATCCGGCAAAAGCCCGGCGCAAAGTTCCTCATGGCGCTTTTCGTGCCTGCGCAGAAGCGCAACGGCTGGAAGTCCGAGACAAGGACAAGAGTGTTTCACATCTCCGAGAACTAGCTCAATGCTTTCTTCTGTTCCGTCTATCTTTCCCGGACTTCGCAGAGCTTCTTTTCGGCCTGCGCTTCGCCTTCGGCGCCTTTGCTGTTTTCTCCCTGATTCCGGCAGCTATCCTTTCGTACTCGCTTTCGTCCACCACTCCCAGGTAAAGCCCCTTGCCGAAAGGGGTAATCTGCTCCGCGTTCGCTACCACCACGCGCGCCTTCTTTCCTATCTCCAGCGCCCCGAGCCCGGCCCTGGAATTCTCGATTTCCCCGCTCCCATTGAGCGAGTAAATGTCAAGGTGCGTCGGAGTTGCAAGCACGAGCACGCTCTGCTTCGGGTCGTCGGACCTCCTTACGGTGCATCCGCAGACCATCTCGTAATCCGGTATTTCGAGGCTTCTTGCGCGCTCCAGGATGCCGGAAGTCTCGAAAGCCGCCTGCTTCCCTTCGAAAGACAGCCCGTTGGTTATGCGCGTCACGCTCATGTGCGGGTCCACCATCGTTCTCTCAACGGTCCACTCGTCCGCCTTCAGGAGCTCCTCGCTCAGCTCCAGGTTGAATTTCAGCTGCTTCAGGACCCTGCGCATCGCAAGCGTTCGCGTATTCACTATCATGTCAGCAATCTCGGCCTGCCCTATCTTCTCCTCAATGGCATTGGTCGGGGCGTGGCCTTTGCTGAATCTTTCCTTTTTCTCCTTGGTGAAAATGGCGAAAACCCTTGGTTTTCCGGCTAATTTCAGGGCCATGGCGCAATAACCCAGCCCATAATTTAAAACCATTGCGTTCGGCCCATCTCTTTTTTCTTCAAATTCTTAAAAGAATTTTATTTCAAAATATTTAGCATTATAATAATAAAATAAAGCACCGTTTTTTCCGCCTGGCTTCCAGGACCGGCAAAAGCCCGCGGCGGGATTTTTGTGTGGGACTTGGTAAACTTTAATTCCTTCTACGCCGTGAAAATGCGCATAAGCCATCACAGAAGATTTATAAATTATAATGCAAAAAGCAGTTTATCCGCCGATTCTCTATGCAGAGCCGGTGTAAATTCTGTGAAATTCGGCGCTGGATGCATAATCCCGCGCTGCTGCCGCGCCCGAAGCATCGCTTCGGCGCCTTGATGCTGAAATGTATGGTGGTAAGTATGGATGGAAACTCAACTTGGAAATCTGCTTTGCTGGCACTATTCGTGCTGGTG
>JAQTMJ010000042.1 GCA_028714395.1 Candidatus Iainarchaeum sp.
CCGCGCCTATGTCCTGGCCCATCTTCACGTTCGCGCCTTTTTTTATCGCGAGCTCCACCGCGTCCGCATACATCATTCGCTTGAAGGGCGTGCGCACTGCCTTGAGCTTTTCCGGTTCGCGCCCGAGCGCCTGGAGTATGTCAGCGTGGTTAGAGGCCATTTTCTGCGCGACGTATTCGAGCATCTTCTCCTGCACTTCCATGTTCATCTTCTGGTCGTAGAACGCCATTTCTGGCTCTAGGTGCCAGTACTCGCAGAGATGGCGCACTGTCCTCGAGGGTTCGGCGCGGAAGGAGGGCGCGAGCACGAATATCTTTTCCAGCGCAGTGGTGAAGACTTCGCCGTAGAGCTGGCTGCTCTGCGTGAGGTAGGCTTTCTGGCCGAAATAGTCCATTTCGAACAATGTGGAGCCGCCTTCGCATCCTGCCTGGGTTATTATGGGCGGCGCGAGCTCGAAAAACCCGTCGTTGTCAAAAAATTCTCTTAGGTATTTCACTATGTAGTAGCGGCCCTTCATTATGTTGGTGAGCCTCTGGGAGCGGAGCCATAGATGGCGCGTATCCAGAAGGAAATCCACGGATTGGTCCTTTGCAATCGGGAATGGCTGGCTCTTTCCCACTAATGAGATATCGGAGACCGCAAGCTCGTAGCCCCCCGGGGCGCGCTTGTCCTCTTTCACCGTTCCTTCAACCAGAATGGTGGATTCCACGTATGCTGAGGAAGCAAGGGAGAATTTCTGCTCGCCTACTGCATCTTTTTTTATCGCGCACTGCACTATTCCAGAGGAATCCCTCACTACTATGAACGTCAAGCCCCCTGAGGTGCGGGAGCGGTGTATCCAGCCCCGTATTTTCACCTTTCCGGTAGAGGAACCTGAGAGTATTTTTTCTATCCTCGTGAAATCCCTGTCAAGAACATCCATCTTTCCACCTTAAGGGAATTTACCGGGAAGGAATAAAAAACGCGCAGTTGGACTACTCCTCGTGCTGCTCTCTGAGTCGACGGACAATCTCTAAATTAACACGCGCAGTGTTGGATGGTTTTGGTTTATTATCCTTTACCGCCTCTTTAGGGGGTTGTATTTCAAAAAACAACACCCCAGAACGTGTGTCAATTTTGTCTGGGTTCAGGCCGCAGAGAAAATCTTTAAAGCCATGAGGTATTTTTAGGCTGGATTCGCCCCGGCCTCTGGTGCACGGTTCTTTTTTTGTGCAGTCCCAAGGCGACCCCCCCATTTTGAGAAATGACTTCCTGAATTTGCATGGTTCATTGCTCATAGCTCCATTTCTTTCGTTGACAGGCTGCTTCTGTAATTGGGATGGTTTAATGCTCATTTTTTCACCTTTTTCAATTATTACTCATATTACTATGTAAGCAAAGGATTTTAAATCCCTAAAGTTCACTAATTACAACATGAAACAGTGGCCCACCAATCGTAAACTTACCCAGGTGCAGGAAAAATCACCTAACGGGCAGATGAAGGACTGGCGAAGGGATACTTTTGATGATGTGCTTGCGCGCGTGCTCAATCAGCTAGGCGGCATAACATGCATTGGAAAAAACTCGGATGGCCACGCTGTAGAAACTGCAAATCCTAAAAACTTGGGAATAGCTACTCTTCCGCTTTTGGTTCCAGGAATGGTATGGGTAAGCGGCACTGAGGGCCCCAAAGAACGGAATTTAGTGCGGGCGGTGAGGGAGATAAAACAGGAACGCGCAAAAACCGAACCTGAGGGGAAGGGCAAAAAGGCGAGAGCACGCGTTTTATTGACAGAGGAGGCGCTCAGGGCCATGCGGGATGAATTCATAGGCGAGCTGCTGAAGCATTGGGTGAAGAGAATAAAGGAAAAGGATTCTGAGGGCGGATTGGTGTTGAGGGAAAAATGGATGCCAGGATGGAAGAAAGGAAAGAGCGTGGAGAATGCCGCGATGCTGGTTGCAAAGGATGCCTGCGAATGCGCATTGGTCAGAATCGAGTTCCTAATTGAGGAAAACAAAAAGGGCGGAGAGGTGGGTATACCCTGGAAAACCAGGGATTTGCTGGAGGCAGCCCGTACTCAACTTATGAAAGGAAACAAAATAGGCGCGTGGAACGAACTTAAAGCCGCTTCTGATGGTCTCAGGACTGGCAGCGGAGCAGATAGAGAAAATGCGAAAATTGCGGAGAGGATAATGCACATGCTTTCAAATAAGGATGAGTGCGCCATAGAAGAAATCAACGAAATTATAAGAGGGCTTGGGGAAGAAGGGGCTGAAGGCGAAGCGAAAAAAGAACTGGAAAACGCGCTCGGGCTGTTTATGAAGAAAAGGGATAGCGAGGCAGTTGAAAGCATGAATGAAGCGCGCCTATTGCTGTACGGGAATACGCCAGCCGGGTTGGCGCTGGGGCTGGAGATGACTGGAGACAGCTATTTGTTCAAGAAAACCAACACAGCGGTTTTGCTTATTCGGACATTTACCCATATTTGGACAAAAGAGATGTGCAGTAGGAAAGAGGATGAAGGCGGAACGAGCATAATTGATATTATATTTGAAGCCAATGAGCGGCTCATGAGGGGGGATCAATACAGGAGCGCGGCCCTGCTCAGAATCGCTCGTGAACTCATGAACATGCGTCACTTTTAAAAAAGATAATTTGGCAGCTCTAGTTAGTGAATATTATGGATGTCCATGGCCCGAGCGTGAGCACCGGTTCTGGCCGTGCGCGAAATTCCAGAGGAGTTTACTTCATATATCTATAGGTTATCCTTATCAGACCTTTCTCAGGATTTTTCCCGGGAATTATGATGCATTTTGTGCAACGAAAACCTGGTTTGGAATCCTGGGGCTCGGGCTTCCTGGGCTTTTTGTCCAATAACAACTCTAATTCGTTTAGCCTTTCGGCGATAGCTTTTTTCTCATCATCGGGGGGGTTGGAATCCATGAATGCCTTGAAGGCCGCCTGTGCGGCGCCGTAGTTGCCCAATTTGTCAAAGCAGAGCGCTGAATAGCAGTCCAGCTCGGAATCCACTAGGTTATCGCTCCTGCGTCTGCATTTCTGCGCCATCCTGAAGTCCACGAGCGCTTCTCCGTATCTTTCAAGGTTGTAATAGGAAAGCCCGCGCTTGAAGAACAAGTCCCCGTAGTCGTAATTGGATTTCAACGAATCCGTGTAGTGTTCTATCGCCTCGTTGAACATTCCTTTGCCGAAATGGCATTCGCCGAGGAGGCGGGAAACGTCCGGATCCGGAGGGGAGCGGAATCGTGCTCTGATGTCTGTGGCTCGCCTGAGCACGGGCAGGGCCTCTTCATACCTTCCCAGCATGATGAAGGCTTCGCCCATGGACTTGGCGGCGAAAAAGCTGTTTGGGTTGAGTTCGGCTGCCTTCTTGAATTCGGCGAGAGCGGCTTCCGGATCCTTGTAGCGCAGGTGCTTAAGACCTTCGGAATAGGCGTCAGTGGCCTCTGACATCTTTTGGTTATCCATGGTCGTATATGGTCTTGAAGAATTTAAAATGCTTTCACTCGGCGCATTTATAAGAATTGCCTCTAAGAATAAGTTGTTGCATCAATCTTCGCTTTTGAGCGCATGAGGGTGGGAAGTCTGGAATACGAAAAGTGCAAAAACTTGTGCTGGAATTTGCTTCCTAAGGTATCCAGGAGCTTCGCTCTCTGCATCCAGGTGCTCCCCAAACCCATAGACGAGCAGATGATGACCGCCTATCTTCTCTACCGGGTAATAGATACCATAGAGGACTGCGACGCCCCCCTAGAGGCCAAGAAGGGGATGTTCGATAAGGTGCTGGATTCAGCGGGCAGGGAAAATTTCGATTTGGACGACGCGCGGAAATGCAGGGATGAACTGCGCGGAAAGATAAGCGCGGGCTATGAGACCGAGCTGCTCGCGAATTTTGATTCGCTCATGCGATTGTATTATAGCCAGCCGCCCGAGATAAGGAAGGCCATAGGGAAATGGGGCAGGGTGATGGCCGCGGGAATGTACGAATTCCTCCAGAAGGACATACGCACGTTCAGCGACCAGAACAAGTACAGCTATTACGTCGCAGGAGTTGTTGGATATCTGATAAACGACATACTCTATTACAACAAGGTGATAGACGCGAAACTGAAGAAGAAGCTCAGGGCGCACGCGAGGCGGTTCGGGCTCGCGCTCCAGAAGGTGAACATACTGCGGGACGTGGCCAGGGACATAAAGGAGAGAAGGCACTACTGGCCCGAGTACGTGATGAAGAAATACAGATTAAGCTACGAGAACATCTGCCTTCCCGAGAACAGGAAAGCTGCCATGAAGATGCTCAGGGCTGAGATAAAGGATTCACTGCGCTACCTGCATTCGGCCATGTTCTACATCGTGTCGCTCCCGAAGAACGCGGTGCGGGTGAGGATGTTCTGCGCCATACCGCTGTTCATGGCCATTGAGTCGTTCGCGAAATGCAATGACAACCAGGACGTGTTTGACAGCGCGGCCAGGGTGAAGATATCAAGGCTGAAAGTGTATGAAATAGTAGCAAAATCCTGGCTGCTCGCTGCCTTCAACGGGCTTATGGTGGGATGGTTCTTCCAGTCGCTCAGGGGGATTCCAATGCCGCCGCACAGCCCGCTGCTGAACAATCTATAAAGGTGATCTTATGTCAATAGTTGAATTCGATGAATACAAGGGAAATAAACTGATAGTGCTGAAAAGGGACGAGAACGACCAGTACGCGTTCAAGTTCGGCAAGTCCAAGGCCAAGCTCATCGTGGAGAACTTCGAGGCGATAAGGAAATTCGCGGAAGAAGAGTGAACTGATGGATGCCCGCGGGCTGGCCGAAAGGCTGGAGAAGATAAAGGTTTCCGCACCGGTTGCGCTAGCTGTCATAATATTCGTTGCGCTGGCCCGGGGCCTGATGGAGGCAGCGCTGAACAATTTTGAGCCAAGCGGGACGCTGGGCTTCACGCCTTTGGAGGATTTTATTATAACGGCCCTGGACAGCGTGATGTTCTACTTAGGAGTGTTCCTTTTCTTTGCGGCTGCGCAGAAGCTGCTGCTGAAGAAAAATTACTACGCGCCGCTTGTGCTGGGGCTGCTGCTCGGCCTTGTTCCGCCAGTGTATGATTTGGTCTTCACGGGAAATCCGTCGTATTTTTACACCGAGCCAAATGTACTGTTCCTGGACCAGGGGATAAGCGCAGGCGAACTCATTGCAGTGTACGGTGGAATAGTTTTGTTCGCACTTTACATATGGGCAAGGACAGAGAAAATGGTGAAGGGGGTGGCGGCTTTGCTTGCGGCCTGGACTTCGCTCCAAATCATGGGCTCGCTCCTACATTATGGGAGCGATGTATTGTCCTTCTGGATGATGCCTGACAGCGAATGGATGTTCGGCGCGCTCTTTTTCGTATCCAGGGCTATTTTGTTCCTTGCCCCGCTGGCTGTTATGGACAGGGGATTCCTGGATTTTTTGAAATACCGCGCCTCGCGCATTTTCCTCTTCCTTGGACTTTCCGTTTTTTCAGTTTCGCTTTTTGAAACCGGGCCTGTTGAAACAACGCTTGCTTTCGGGGCTTCGCTCTTCGCATATCTGCTGCTCTTCATGACCAACAGGGACGAGAAGGAAGACCGCGAGAACGCAAGGCCGGATTTGAAGTTCCAGGGGATGACGTGGATAGTGGTGCTTGCAGGGCTGCTCAACGGAATGGTGCTGCTCGGGCTGATGGGAAACCCTGTGCTCTGGATTGTAATTGGGCTTGCTGCGCTCGCGCTTGTCTATAATCAACCGCTCAACCTGAAAAGGAATTTCCCCTGGGCGTATATTGTGGAGGGGATTGCGTTTTCCGCGATAATGGCTTCCTATGGAGCTGGAGAGGGAAACTGGATTTGGAGCATCGGTGCATGCTTCCTTACTTTTGCAATCGGGAGCGCAATCAAGGATTACAAGGATGTGGAAGGGGACAGGAAGGCAGGGGTGCGCACCGCGTTCACTGTGCTTGGGAAAAATCGGCTGAAACTTTTCTGGGATGCGTTCAGGGTGGTGCTCATAATCGGGCCCCTGGCATTCATAGCGGTTGCGCAGATGGAGATTTCACTTGCGCAGGTTGCACTCTGGGCGGGTTTCGCTATATGTGCGGCCTATGTTCTGTTTTTCTCCAGGCAGAAGGACAGGGAGAAAGTGGTGGATTCCTACGTGTGGCTTTTCTCCGCGCTGCTGCTCTTCTCCGGGATAATTTTCGGGATATTGCAATAGGAATATTATAAATTTTAGAGCATGGTTATGTAATTTATGTAATATTAGTATAAAAGAAAGTGAAAAATATGCTTAATTCCGGTGAACTGAAACTTGATTTGTACTGCAAGGGCTTGCGCATGCACGAGAGCTGCGCATCTGAGGATGGGAGGGGCTTGCTCAGGACGCGGGGAGGGCTTGGAAGCGGGCTTGAGGCTGTGCTTCCAGGGAATCTTTACGTGAATATTCCGGTCAGCGAGAAGTTTGCGCAGAAATCCCCGTACGTGCTGCACAAGGAAAACGGCAATTATGTAATAAGGAAGGATGGCCGGGTGGTGAGCGAACTAAGAGTTCTGCCCAGGCCTAAATTCTACGATAGGAAGACATCCTCGGGGAAAACAATGGGCAGGATAGGCGTGCTCCAGGGAACCTATCTTGGGATTTATTCCAACGAGGTGTGCGGGTTCTGGAAAATGAATCCGAAGATGAACTGCAAATTCTGCTCTGTGGGATTAAATTTGGGCCAGAACGAGGAGATAGAGAAAAGCGTTGAAGATGTTGTTGAAACCGCGCTTGCCGCAAGGGATGAATGCGGGGTTACTTTCGTGCATTTCAATTCAGGCTTTGCTCCGGATGGGAAGGAGCTGGAAAGGCTGGAGCCGTACATAAAGGCGGTGAA
>JAQTMJ010000043.1 GCA_028714395.1 Candidatus Iainarchaeum sp.
CAAAGAGCGGGGACGAGATTGCAGGGCAGATATTCAAGCTTGAGGACGAGGAAGCAGGACTCAGGTTCGATTTGACTGTGCCGCTGGCGCGAGTTGCTGCTAACAACGCACTTCCCAAGCCCTTCAAGAGGTATTGCATTTCAAAAGTGTGGAGGAAGGAGGAACCGCAAAAAGGGAGGATGCGCGAGTTCTGGCAGGCGGACGTTGATGTAGTCGGGTCGAAAAGCATGCGCTCCGAAGCCGAATTGCTCAAAGTAGCGAACGATGCGCTTGTTGCGCTGGGATTCAGGAAGCCGCTTTTCCTGCTCAACAACAGGAAAATCCTGGATGCGCTGGCTGCAAAACTTGGATTCGTGGATGAGAAAGAAAGTGTATTCAGGCTGCTGGATAAGACGGATAAGATTGGAATTGAGAGGGTAAAAACGGACTTGGAGGGAATGCTCGGGAAAAAGAGCTGCAGCGGGCTTTTCAGCGTGCTTGCAGTGGAAGGGAGCAATGAGGAAAAGCTGAAAAAAGCTGAGGAGATAAGCCCGGAAGGGGCCAAGGAACTTAGGGAAATAATTGAAAACTGTCCGGGACTTGACGTGAAAGTGGATTTCTTCCTTGTGCGCGGGCTGGGCTATTATACCGGGCCGGTTTTTGAGGTAAACTTAGGTGATGAAATAGGAAGCGTCGCTGGGGGAGGAAGGTACGATAATCTACTCGGGTTGTACGGGCAGGGGGACTGCGCGACCGGGATAAGCTTGGGAATAGAGAGGCTGCTCTATCTGCTGAAGGACAGAAGCGGGAAAAAAGCTGAGAAAACATATACACGAATTTTTGTGGCTTCGGTGAAAGGGTATTATGAATACGCGGAAAAAGTGGCGCAGATGTTCAGGGAGAAGGGCGTTGCAGCTGAGACCGATTTGAATGAACGGAGCCTGGGAAAGCAGTTTGACTACGCGAATTCGCTCGGAATAAGATACGTTGCTGTTGTCGGGGAAAAGGAGGCGAATGCGGAGAAAGTAACGCTGCGCGACATGGAGAGCGGAAAGGAGGAAATTGTAGCTATTGAGGAAGCCATAGGAAGGGTGCTGGATTGAAGAAGTATGGGGAAGCAACTGAAAGCAAAGGGAAGAATTATCCCATAGTGCCTGTGGCGCTCACCCTGCTCTTCGCGCTGCTCTTCGTATCTGTGATGCGCACGAGCATATTCGGCCAGGTGAACGGGGAAACGCACCTGCTTTTTGAGATAAGCTTTCTGCTATTGCTTGCAATGGTCGCGGAAGTCGCGGTTGTTTACCTTAAGCAGCCCTCGGTGGTGCTGCTGCTGGTTCTTGGAGTGTTGGTGAGCCAAAGCTTCGTGGATGCGTTCTGGCCCTGGCTTTCCGGAACGTTTCCAATATTCCCTAAAGTTATACCGCATTTCATAAGCGATGGGGCCATTGTACAGGTTTTCGGGCAGCTTGGGGCGATATTCATACTGCTCAAGGTCGGGCTGCACGTGAAGTTCAGGAGCGTGTTCAACGCGGAAAACGCGCTGGTCGCAACGCTCGGGGTTGCTATTCCGTTCATCGCGGGTTACGCTTACGCATTGTGGAGCGGAGGAGGGAGCGCATACGCGCTTTTCCTTGGCGCATCTTTCACTGCAACGAGCGTAGGAATCACAGCAGCACTGCTCAGGGAATTCAAGCTCATGGAAACCAGGTTCGCGGAAGTGATATTGGGGGCCGCGATAATTGACGACGTGCTCGGACTGCTCGTGCTCTCCTTTGTTTCCGTGTTTTCCTCTGGCTCCGCGGATTTGGGCCCGATGGCGCCTATAGTGTTCAACGCTGCCGTATTCCTGGTTGGCGGGGTGCTTGCCGGGCGCTATTTCGTCAGGAATTTCATAGACAGGAACGAGATGGACTACAGGAACCTGCTCATGGTGCTCTCGTTCGCATTCGTGTACGCATACCTGGCTGAGTACATAGGGCTCTCAAGCATAGTGGGGGCGTTCCTTGCAGGTATCATACTTAATGAGAGCAGGCATTTGGGCAAAATAGAGGAAAAAACCGATGTGCTGGAGATGGTGTTCGCGCCCATATTCTTCATCTCGCTGGGCATGCTGGTGGACGTGCAGGCACTTATGAAGTTCATTGTACCCATACTGATGATAACTGCCATTGCCATAGTGAGCAAGCTGGCCGGATGCGGCCTGGGCTCGCTGCTGATAAAGCTCAGGGCAAGGGAAAGCGCAATAGTGGGCGTAGGGATGGTGCCACGGGGCGAGGTTGCGCTCATAGTCGGGCTCATAGGGCTCACGAAGGGAGTGCTGGACGCTGAACAGTACACCATAATAGCTTCCATGGCGTTCCTCACTGCCTTCCTCATGCCGTTCCTCATGCAGCCGCTGCTTTCTTCTCAAAAGGCGATGAAATGATAAATGGAATAAGGCTGATAACCAGGGACAAGACCGCGTTCTCAGAAAAAGAGGGAATAAGGAGGAGGTTGGGAAGGCCCATGGACCTGTTGAGTAGTATTCCGAAAAACGTGAAGCTGCTGCACATAGTGGATTTGAACGCAAAGAACGGTAATGCCACCAATTTTGATTTGTACGACCACATGATGTACAAATTTAATGTGGAGGTTGAGACTGCGCCTGAGCCTGCAATCCTGAAAAAGCTTTTCGCATTCGGTGCAAGGGCGGTGGTGGAGTTGCCCTTGGGAAAGGATCTGAAGGCTTTCGAAGGGAGCAGGCTATTGGTCGGGAAAACAGATGGGAAGGAAATCGATGGGTTTGTGCACGACTATTATGTGGAAGCGGAAAACCTGGAAATCATAGCCTCGCTGGCAAAAAAAGGGAAACGGGTTTTCGTGCATTCCGAGAAACTGAGCGATTCGGAACTTGAGAAAGCGGGCGCCTTTGCTGTAATAAGGAATTTTCAGTTTCGCGTTTAGGGTTCAGGCTGCTGGACGCTGGGGAATTTTAGGCGGGGGCTGATCTTTTAGAGTAGCATGGTGGTTCTTGATAATATTGATCATCTGAAACTGGCCGAATTTCATCGCATTTTTTATCGCATCGCCTCCTGTTCTGTCCTTTATTCTTGGGTCTGTCCCGCAGTTGAGAAGTTCGGTGACTACTTTACCATGGCCGAATATGACAGCGCGTATCAGCGCGGTCTGGCCATCCCAGTCTTTTGCATCCGGGTTCGCGTTATATTTCTCCCAAAGTAGTCTGACTGTTTTGATATGCCCGTTAAAGGCTGCTTTCATGAGCGGAGTTCGCCCATAGGGATCGCGCGCTTCTATGTAGGCACGGCCCTTCCCCTTCTCCGAGAGCAGGGACTCTATCTTACTATTATTTCCTTCTTCAGCCGCCTTGAGGAGCTCGCGGGATTTTTTGGATACAAAAATTCTTCCCTTGAATATGTCCTCGACCATGGACCCGAAGCTGGAAGCAATCAACTTGAAACGCTTTATGGGCTTTAGGGAATTTCCCATAACAGGTTTGAAATTTGGGTTGGGTGCGGCAGTTTGCATGTTAACACCGCTGATTAAAAGTAATGTTCTGGCTCAGCTCGGCTGGGCCACTATCCTTCCGCTCACCGTCCTGAGGAATTCGCTTCCGGTTTCGCAGCGTGGATTGACCTCCTCTGCGCATATGTAATAGTTCACCTGCACATCCAGCTTTTTCGCGCTTCCCTTCTGGAAATTCCCCGTAAGCTGTATGTCCAGCTTGGCAATGGAATCGCTGCTGTTGAGCTGCGCGTCCGGGCTCCAGGGTGCCGTGGTCCCCAGAACCCCTGAATCATCCGGCGTGAACGTGACGTTCTTTATCCTGACCGGGTAGCTCATGGTGTTGGTTATGTTGAGCGCGAGCTGCGCGTCTGTTGGCTGGCTCACCATCTGGGCTGCGCATCGGAATGAGGTTCCCAGATAACATTCTTCCATGACGTAATAGGTGGGGTTGAACACCCCTGTGAGCATTATGGCCGCAATGACGATGGCCAGCACCAGTATTGCCCACCCGTAATTCATCAGGTATTCTATTGCAACCTGGCCCTTTCGCGAATGCATGAGTAGCAATGGCGTGGGACAATATTTAAATTTAACTTTTCAATTTATAAGTCTATGATGGACGCCAGAAAACCCAACCCAGTGGACGCCAGGATGTACTACCAGCTGGGCAACGATTACTACGAAAGGGGGGACTACGAGAAGGCCATAGAGAACTACAACACCTCAATCCTGCTCAACCCCATATTCTCAGAAGCCTATTTCAACCGCGCGCTCAGCTACTACCAGCTAAAGAATTACGACAGGTCCATCTCTGATTATACGAAGAGTGCTGAGCTTGACCCCAATAATCCCATCATATACAACAACAGGGGGGACGCCTATTACAAGAAGCAGGATTTCCAGAGCGCCATAAAGGACTACGACAAGGCCATAAGCCTGAACGCCAATTACCTGAAGGCGTTTTACAACCGGGGCCTGTGCTATGCATCGCTGGAGGAGTACGACAGGGCGGTCACGGATTTCGCGAAGGTGATAGAGCTCAAGCCGGATTTCGCCGAAGCGTGGCACCTGAGGGGACTTGCCTACGAGTATGGGGGCGACCTTGATAATTCGGTGAAGGATTACGAGAAAGCCATAGAATTAAACCCGGAACTGAGCGAGGCGAAAGCCCACCTTGAGGCCGTGAAGGCGAAGAAGCAGCAGGCTGGCGGGGAATCCGGGGGAACCGCGGGCTCGGACATAAAGATGCTCCAGAAGCCCAAGATGAACTTCAACGATGTAGCTGGAATGAGCAAGATGAAGGAGGAAATCAAGGAGGCAATAGTTTACCCGATGATTAACCCGGAGCTTGCGAGGAAGTACGGGAAGCTCGCAGGAGGGGGCATAATGATGTACGGCCCTCCGGGATGCGGGAAAACCTACATAGTGAAGGCCGCGGCCGGAGAGTGCACCGCAAATTTCATAAACGCGAAGCTCTCGGACCTGCTGGACATGTACGTGGGCAACACGGAAAAGAACATACACAAGGTTTTCGAGCTTGCGCGCAAGAATAGCCCCTGCGTGCTGTTTTTTGATGAAGTGGACGCGCTGGGGGGGAGGAGGGATCAGCAGGAGGGGGCGCAGTACATGAAGATGGCCATAAACCAGCTGCTTTACGAGATGGACGGGCTGGAATCCGCGAACCAGAACGTGCTGGTCATAGCTGCAACCAACGCGCCCTGGGACGTGGACCCTGCGCTCAGGAGAAGCGGCAGGTTCGGCAAGGCCATATACGTACCCGAGCCGGACTTCACTTCCAGGAAGGCCATAGTGCAGATGCACGCCAAGAGGAGGCCGCTCGGAAGATTAATACCGTACTATAGGATTGCGATCGCAACAATAGGATATGCTTCATCTGACCTCAAGGCGCTTGTGGAGGAAGCTGCCACAATACCATGGAAGGAGGCATTCCTCGCAATAGAGAAGAAAAAGCAGGCTTACATAACTGCGGGCAAGACCCCTGAGGAGGCCCAGCAGATGGCCGAGAAGGATATCAAGCAGAGGTCCATAAGCGCTTCAGACTTCATAAAGGCGGCAAGGAAGAGGCCGAGCTCGCTGCCTCCGTGGTTCGAGCAGGCCAAGAAGCAGATAGGCAAGCAGGAGGAGCTTACGGTTGTTGACGGAAAGGAGCATAAGAAGATAACCGACAGCAAGATGGGGCCCGGGGAGAAGGAGGCGTTCAAGGACCTGCTGAAAGTGATAAACGTAAGGAACCAATGGTACAACAAAATAATGTACAGGATTATAAGGGAAGTGGCCCTGCTGCTGCCCTTCCCATTCTAATTATATTCTTTTTCGTGCAATATGAAAACAACCGGGGTGAAAATAAATGATAACGAGCCTGAAGGTCACGGAAATAGACGCGAAAAGGGGCACAAGCGCCCAGGGAGGCGGCTTCGAGGTAATGTTCAACATAGAAGACGTGAAGGTTGAAAAGGAGGATGTGAAAATCGCTTTCGTTTACACGGCAAAATACAAGGAAGGGGAGGGCTACATAAAGCTCAAGGGCGAGATGGTGTCCAGGGAGGACAAGGAGACCGTGAAGAAGGTGGAGCAGGAGATGAAGAACAAAAGGCTTCCTGCGGATTACATGCAGAGGCTGGTGAATACCGTGAACTTTTTCGGCACCACCAATGCCACGGTGATATCAACAGTGCTGAACGTTGCGCCGCCCATAAGGATGCCCAACCTCCAGTTCAACCAGGGTGAAGGGCCCAAGCAGGAGGAGAAGGCCAAGAAATAGTTCTTATTTTCTTCCCTATTTCTCATTTGTCCTTGTATTTGTAAATTCGAGCTGCGGCTCTCATTTACAAATGCCGAGAAAATTTATGAAATTTTCTCGAGCAGTATTTTTGCGCTTCCTTTCTGCCTGAGGTAAACCGCGAAATATTCCGGAACTTCCAGCGCCTGGCCCGCAACTAGGGCTTCGTGGGTGGTGTTTCCCATTTCCAATGCAGGCACGTCCTCGGTTGCGACAATTTTCACGGGCTGCGCTGAAAGCGCGAGCGCGCCGTGCATGGGCTCGAAAGAACTCAGTTTGGAAAGCGGGACTCTTTTCGCGCACAGCCCGGTGCCTCCGTGTATGGTGTCCGCGACTCTTATCAATTTCGTGTGGTCCAGCGTAACCCCGCTGTCTATGTTCACGGTGAGCAGCGCAAGCTCGCCTGCTATTTCGCGCAGCTTCCTGTCCAC
>JAQTMJ010000044.1 GCA_028714395.1 Candidatus Iainarchaeum sp.
CGGTAGTTATAGATACACTGTTCAGCAGGGATTACATAAAAGGAAAAAGCCTTGAAGTGACCGGCTTCGGCCTTGCGGTTTACCGCGCACTGAAGGAGAACGCCCCTCACATAATCGATGAGGAGCTCACCCGCAAGATAGAGGATGACATGGAGAAAATCCAGACCGGGGAGATGACCAAGGAAACCGTAATCCAGGAAGGAAAGGACGTGCTGATGGAGATAGTGAACGAGTTCAAATTGCATGAATTGGAGATAGGGGCTGAGCTGAAGAGCGCCCTGAACGAAACCGAGATGAAGGAAAAATACGTTGGAAAGTGCGACAAGTGCGGCGGGAACCTCAAGATAATCAATTTCAAGGGAAGCAACTTCATAGGGTGCTCAAACTATCCCACATGCAGGAACTCATTCCCGCTTCCCGGCTATTCATTCATAAAGCCCACGGGAAAAGTCTGCAAATTCGATGGTATGCCCATAGTTTTGGTGATAAGGCAGAAAGGGCGGTTTGAAATGTGCATCGGCCGTGACTGCCCGTCAAAAGCCCAATGGGGCAAGAAGAAAGCGGAAGCCGAAGCCAAGAAGGCGGAAGAGGCGAAAACTGCTAAAGAAAAGCCCAAGGCTAAAACCAGGAAAACTACTGCCAAGAAAAAAGCAAAACCCAAAAAGACGAGCAAACCCAGGAAGAAAAAGCCCGCAGCCGAGAAACCCAGTGTAGAAAGTTAGCTTTTTAATAACTTTCCAGCGATTCATTCTATGCTTTTGCTTAAAAGCTCCTGTAGCTCAGTGCCCATATCCCTTTCTTTTTTCTAAAAAGAAAGGTCCAATATGTCGAAGTATTCGACATATGGACAATTCGTCGAAGCGTCGACGAATTTGTCTAAGGGTTTCACCCCAAAGAAAAAACGATTTAATTTACAAGAAAGATAATCAGTTCCGTATTTCGGAACTGAAATGCTCCTGTAGCTCAGTGGTAGAGCGCGTGATTGGTAAGACAGGGGGCAGCATAAGGAAATCATTTTCCGCCCCTTTCTTCCTGGATACCCCCTTTCTGATAGAAGGGCTTCCGGTACCCAGGAAACCGCCCGTAAACGGCGGTTCCTAAAATCACGAGGTCGCGAGTTCAATCCTCGTCGGGGGCTTTTTCAACTACTTTTACGTCGTGAAAATTGCATCGAGTTCAAAGCCCTCGTAGAGCCTTTATACTGCTTCAAGAAGCCCCTGCATAAAGAACCAAATTGGTCCCTTGTTTTTCCATGTATGACGAAATTGCCGCACGGGAATGAAAAGCACCTGAAGAGAGCGCCCAAAGCAGCAATATTTAAATACTTTATTGCCAATAACTACCTTTAGAGGGTAGTTTTGTTATGCAAAAAATTAGGCTTGGCGGCATGGAGTTGAAGGCGCTTTTCGCGCTCGAGGAAGACGAGGCGACAGTGATAACCTTGTCCGAGCTGGCTGGAAAATTAAAGCTCACTAGAATACAGGCGTGGAAACTGGCTTCAAGGCTGGTTCGAAAAAAGCGTTTGATTAGGTTGAAACGGGGTGTTTATCTGTTCGCACCCATGAAATCCGGTCCAAGAGGATTGTGGACCGAAAACGCGCTCGCCATGGTCCCCCAGCTGATGAACGGAGATTATTATGTGGGCTTCTGGGCAGCTTTGAATTATTACGGGCTTACCGAGCAAATTCCCTTCAGCGTGCAGATAGTTACAACTTCACGGCAGAGGAACTTTGAGGCGCTTCAGACGCGTTTTGAATTCATTCAAGTGCGGCACTTGGGCGAATGGAGGGAAGAAAAAATAAGCAAGAGAGTTATTAAGTTTGCCACCATGGAGCAGCTCATACTAGATTGCCTTGCGCTTCCAGAAAAAAGCGGAGGCGTCAAAGAAGCGTGCCAGGCATTGTGGAACGCGAGAAACAGGCTAGATTGGAAGAAGCTTGAAGAGCTGGCGTTCAAATCGAGCGATGCCGTAAGGAGAAGACTTGGCTATATTTGCGGGCTTTTGGGGGTTCGAAAATTAAAACCCAAAAAAATTGCTGGCTGGCGCTGGCTCGACCCTTCCGCGCCTAAAAAGGCAATGGCAAAATCCGAGAGATGGGGTCTGTTGCTGAACGTATCAAAAAAAGAGCTTACGGAGTGGAGGGAGTACTGATGATTACCCTAAGCGAGTTGAAGAGAATCGCCGTGAGGGTGGGCGTGCCGCAGGCGGTGGTGGAAAAAGATTTTGTTCTTTCAGTTGCATTGAAGGCGATCGCTGAATCAGAATTGACTAAGCACGTGGTTTTCAAGGGAGGCACCGTCATAAGAAAAGTTTACTTCCGGGAAGCTAGATTTTCCGAGGACCTGGATTTTAACGCGATTGATGTTGACAGAAACGACTGCATGAAATTGCTGAAAGAAGCTCTTGGCGGCAAGCTGATCGAGGCCATAACTTTCGAAAACGTGGAAGAAGAGAAAACGCCCGCCGGCTTGAAGGCATCAGTCAAATACGTTGGTCCGCTGGCTCATGCACAGAGAATCAGATTTGATTTCAACTTCCGGAAAAACCTGGTTGAAGAGCCGGTTCGTCGGCCAGTTATCGATTCGTATGGTCTTGGAACTTCCAGCCTGTTGGTCTTGAGCCTGGGGGAAATTTTTGCCGAAAAGCTTCATGCGCTTGGCTCTAGATCTGCCCCAAGAGATTTATACGACGCATGGTTTTTGTTCGGGAAAGGGGTCAAAATAGATAAACAGGTCCTTGACAAGAAATTCGCCTACTATAATGAGACGTTTGATGCCAAAAAAGCGATTGAAAACGCACGAAAAGACAAAGACAACTGGAAAAGAGACTTACGGCATTTGCTCAAAGAACTGCCTGAATTCGAGCTGTTGGAAACAGAAGTTGAAAAGAAACTAAGGGAAATTTCCTAGGAAACGCCCCGTCTATCCGCTTAGGCAATGAACAGCGCGCCTCTCGTCGCTCTCTGAAAAATGATGCAGAGTTTATAAACCTCAGCGAGTAGAAGGCGGTGGGATCAAGTCGGCTAAATGAATGATCT
Source organism: Candidatus Iainarchaeum sp. (assembly GCA_028714395.1). Lineage (GTDB taxonomy): Archaea > Micrarchaeota > Micrarchaeia > Anstonellales > Bilamarchaeaceae > JAHJBR01. The sequence goes on from JAQTMJ010000044.1 coordinate 3,039, forward strand.
TGACTCAATCAAGACGGCCGCCGGGGGCTTATAATCCCACTTCTATTTCCTCGTTTTAATTATGACATCAGCTATTGCAAGGATTACTCCCGCGCCCATCAATCCATACCCAATCAGCCTGTCGTCGCCGAAAGCGATTCCCGCAACCACGAAAGCGAACGAAAGCCCGGCCAAAGGTGTAATCTTTCCCGTTTTATCTCTCTTCACGAAAAAGACCAGCGCCGCAATCACCAGAAGCGCAACAATCGCAATTCCGATATAAAACACTGCAATATCTGCCATATTCATCCTAATGCGGCTGGTTATTTAAATTGTATTCCACGGGCCTATTCTTACAATTTGCAGAACGCCGCCATCTCTTTTATATCGTAGAAAATGGCGCAGAACGAGCTGCATGCGTCCCTGAGTTCGCGCTGCCCGGATTTGGTGAGCGAATACGATTTGCCGGAATCAGATGTTACGAACCCCTTCACCTTCATCTCCTTGAGCAGGGGGTAAATAGTGCCCGGGCTCGGCCTGGAGCCCTTCCTCTTCTCCAATTCCTTTGCAAGCTCCGCGCCGGTCATGCTCCTCTTGCTGAGATTCCACAATATGAGGTATGAGAGGAAGCCCTTCATGTCGCAGCATTTCATAATCCCATATCGGAAAGCCGATATAAAAGCGTATCGCGCCGCCTCATCGTTATCGGTTAACCGATATATTTAAATGATTTCTTCCTCACTTTCTTTTCCCCCATCGAAACCAATTTATTCCTTCCCGGCAATAGAAAACCGGATGATCCGGAGCCCCTGTGAACGGAAAAAACGATTTGCCAAGCGTGTGAGGGGCCGAGGGGACTGGTAAATGCCTCATAGGGGCCGACGGGACTCCGGAACCCGCGTTTGCAGCGTGGTCCGGAGCCACGTAATTCATTTTCTCATTCCTATTATCCTTCTCACAATTATGAGCACCACCGCAAGCCCCACAAGCGCCCAGATATACCACAAGCTCGTCAGCTTCTCCGTAAGCGTCCTGTTCGTAACCGAAAGCGAGAAGTCCGCGGAATCGCTGAACGCATTGCCCTGCGGGTCCTCGTAATCAACGAGCAGACCCAGCGTCTGCGCGCTCCCTGCCTCTGCCATGCTGTCCACTGTTATTGAATAGGTCAGGTTCACCTGCTTCCCGGGAGCGAGCGAGTCCACGTACCTCACGGTTCCGTCGCTGCTGAACGGGAACATCGGCTGAATCCGAACCTTTATTTTCCTCGCCTCCTGCGAACCCGTATTCCTCACGGTTATCACGCTGTCCTCGGTCTCCCCGATGTGCAGCGGAACCGCGCTTCCCTGCACGCTGAAATCCGCCTTCTCCTTCACCGGCAGCACGAACTGGAACTGCTGGGTCTTGTTCAGCCCGTCGCTGGACTGGTAATCCACATCAAGCGCGAGTGTGTAATTACCCGGCGCAGCGTCCTTGTTCACCTCCACTGCAAAAGAGGCCTGGCCGCTGCCCTGGGTAAGTATGGTCCCGAGCTGCTGCACGCTGGTCGCCCATTTCGCGTCTATCCCTGAAGGCGCGCTCAGCGTAGCCTTTACCGATTCCGCCCTGTCGCTCCCGTTGTTGTACAGCACTATATTCACTACAGCGGAATCCCCTGCGTATATGTCCACAGGATTGGAAGAAGCTACCGAAGCCTGGAATGAAGGCGAACCCCCTACGCGGAGGTTGAGCGTGTTGGAGCTCGAAAGCTGCGTGAACCTCTTCTCATAAATCGTGGTTATGGAAACCTGGAAAGTCCCTGCCTGCGCAAGCGCATCCACGGGTATCATGAACGTTACTCTTCCCTTCTCGTCCGGGTCCTGGTAGCACAACCTGTCTATGTACTGCGTGTCCGGCCCCTGGATGGAAAGCGGGTAGGAAGTCGCTATCTGGACTGAAACCCGGTCTGCGCAGTTGTCCCATTCAATGCTCTTCAGCTGCAGCGTAAGGTTCACCACGTGCCCCGGCTGCAGCGGCACCTCGCTCAGCGAGTAGTTCACCAGCTCGATTTTCGGATTTACCGAAGCGAACGAAACCCCGAGCATTGCCGCGAAAGCCAGCACATACAAGAACATTTTTTTCATATATTTCACCTTCATATGAGCTCCCTCCTGAACAGGATAAGGCTCAAAGTTATCGTTACCATTCCGAACCCTGCGAGGAACGCAAGGTCAGGCACCACCTGGCTGAGCATGAAGCCCTTTATCATTATTCCGCGCAGCGCGTCGGCCGCGTAGGTTATGGGCAGCCCCCTGGTTACCGCCTGGAGCGCAGCGGGCATTGTCTCCAGGGGCGTGAAAACCCCTGCAAGGAATATCATGGGCAGCGTAACCAGCATCGCGACCGCCATGTACTGCTCCTGGGAGCGCGTTATCACCGAGATTATCATGCCCACGCCGGTCGCGCCCAGGGCGTAGAGCGCCACTATCACCAGCACCGAGAGCATGCTCCCCTTCACCACCACTCCGAAGAACACCACCGCAGCGAGCACTATCAGCATGGTGCGTATGGTCTCCTGGAGCACGTAGAACAGCAGCGTGCCAGTAATGATGGTGACGTTGGATGTGGGAGTAAGGAACACCCTGGTGAGCGAGCCGTCCTTCCTTTCCCCTGCAATCGCCCTCCCCAGGCCCATGGCAGCTCCCTGGAAAGCTATGAGCGCGAGTATGTTCGGAAGCAGGAAATCCAGCCCCCTCAATCCGTTCCCGTAGGGCTTTATTTCACCGAGCGTGAGCGGGCTGGACGTTGCTATTTCCTGCGCCCCTGCGCTCACCTGCTCTATTTTCCCGCTCGCCGCGCCTATGAGGCTGTAGGAAATCCTCACCGCCCCGCGGTCGATTTCAGCGTTGGCGTTGAGCGCCCTGCACTCAGCGTACATCTTTTCCATTGATGAAAGCATCTCTGCGTTGGAGCCCTGGAGCCCCAGGTACGTTGATATCTGCTGGAGCGAGCTCTGCTGATTGTCCCCTATGGAAAGCAGCAGGAGCACCGCGGTCGCATCCCCGTATCCCTTGTTCCCGTGGTCAGCAACCTCGTTCTGGTCTATGAGATAGCCCATGGAATTCTTCATCTCCTGCACCGAGCTGGAGAGCCTTGCGTTGGTCTGCGTGCCTATGTACAATCCCTGCCTGAACTCCGACTCAATAGAAGCCATGGCCGGCTCGTTGCTGCGGCTGAGCGGAGATGAAAGTACGGTTTCCGCCCTTGAAAGGTACTGGTTGGCCTGCTGTGCGCTTTGCCCCAGGGCAACAATCCGCTGGGCCTGGATCTGCTGGGATAGCCCATGGACGAAAAGCTGGGTGGATGCGCGCGTTATCTGCGCCACCGAAGGATCCGCCTCGTCCAGGATGATTTCCAGCTGGGCGCTGCGCCCGTTCTTTATCGCATCCTCGAACCCCTTGGGTATTATGAACAATATCTTTATCTGCCCGGCATCTATGAGCTGCTTCCCTTCCTCCTGGCTGCCC
>JAQTMJ010000045.1 GCA_028714395.1 Candidatus Iainarchaeum sp.
AGTCCCTCATCCCGTATTTCTGGAGCGAGACCAGGTCCTGGGCCAGCCTTGCCACGCCTTCGCTGCCCTCGCTCTCGTAGGCCGTGATTATCTGCGCGAACACCCTCTTGAGCATCGGGCTTTCGCTTTCCTCCGCAACAGCTGCCAGCGCCTTGGATAATCCAGTTCCGCGCTTCGCGGATTCCAGCGCCCTGCGGATTTCCACGCCAGCCTCCTCGTATTCTGCCGAGGCCTCAAGGGCCCTGGCAAACTGGATTTTCATGGGCAGCAGCATGGCGAGCATGCGCACCACCAGCGGCATCTCGGCTTCCAGCCTCGCCCTTCTTTCATTCTCAATTCTTCTCGGTGCGTCAACCATGATGAAGAAAACAAGTGCGAGCCCCATGAAAAATGCGGCCGCAGTGCCAATTATGCCGCTCCAGCCGAATGCCACTGCAGCTCCCAGGCCGCCCAGCATGGAAACCACCAGGGACAGCGTCACATACCCCTGGGGCTTCTTCAGCAGCTTCTTCCCGTGCTTCTCCACGCTCCTGCTGGAAATTCCGATTTCAGGAAAACGTTCAGAGAGCTGAAAGATCCGTTTCCAGAGCATAGGCTCACATGCCGTAAATCCTTTTCTGCGCGGCTTCGAAGAAAGGCTGGAAGCTTCCGGGCGCCCTGGCCAGCCACCCGGCCCTTTCCGCAACCTCATTCCTGTATTCTCTCGCACTCAGCCCGAGCGATTCCGCAGTACGCCCGCACGCATCAGCCCCGAATTCCACCTTTCCATTGCGCACCAGCGGCCTTGGTTCCCCGTTTGCCCCGATTTCACATATCTCAGTCACTTTCCTTAGCTCCCTGCCTTTCTTGGATTTTTTGGAATATACAACGCCCCTTCTCTGCACCACCATGGCATCCATGCTCGGAAGGTCCATCCGGTCCACGCCCATGTTGGCAAGCCGCAGCAGCGTCTCATGGGCGCTCTGGCCGTGGAACGTCGCATAGGTCCCTCTTGCCTGGCCTGCAAGCAGCACATCGAAAAGCGCCTCCACCTCCTCCCTTGCCCGCACTTCGCCCACAATCATTCGGTCAGGCCTCATGCGCAAACTATCGTATACCAGGTCTCCGAGCCCTATTCCCATCTCCCTGTTCACTGCCAGCCGCACCTGGTGCTCGTGCGGTATGTTTATCTCAGGGGTTTCCTCCACTATGACCACCCGCTCGCTGGCCGGCACGAAACAGAAGAGCGCGTTGAGCGTGGTGGTTTTTCCGCTCGCAGTGTTCCCCACCACCATTATCGAGCAATCAGTTTGCATCAGGGTTGAAAGCAGGGCCATTTCCACATGGGTTGCAGTTCCGCCATCTGCTATCTCCCTGGGCGAAAATGGCCTTTCCCTGAACTTCCTTACCGTAAGTTCGCCCCCGGATACAGGAGGCAGCGAAGCGTGCAGCCTGGAACCGTCCGGAAGCATGGCGTCCAGCCGCGGATGCTGGAGCGTTATTCTTCTGCCTATCTTCGCGGCCATCTTGTTCACCACTTCCATGAGCGTCTTTTCATCGTCGAACCTTGCATTCACGCTCTGCCAGCCCCCTTTCCTTATGAACACGTAGGCCGGCTTCCCGACCGCAATCACGCTTATCTCCTCTATCTCGTCGTTTGCAAGCAATTCATCCAGGAACGCAAATCCGTAGAGGTGCATCTTCGCGTACTTCGCCAAGTATTCTCTTTGCTCCCTGTCGAGCGCTATCCCGTCCGCTTCCGCATGCCTGAGAATGGCAGAGCCAAGCTCGGATTCTATTTCCTCTATCGCAAGCTCCTTCTCCTCGACCAGTTTCCTGTATTCCTTTTCCGTTGCAAGCACCACGGTTTCCTCATCCGCGCTCAAGGGAGGCAATGCAATTTTGTACTCCCCTTCCCTGAGCACGCTCCAGCCCAGCCGCTCGGTCCTAACTGCGTCGGATTTCTTTGCGTCCCAGGAGAGTTTTTCAAACATGCTACCACTCCAGCTTATCCCCGCGCCTGATGCCGTGCTTCTCGCACATTTCCAGGAGGTACATTGCGGGCTTGCGATTTTTCACGTACGGTGTGAACGGCTTTATGGCTTTCACAACCTCCACCACCTGTTTCTTGGAGTCCAGGTAAACCGCGTCAAAAGGGAAAAACACGAAAAAGGAGTGTATGCCTATGGTTCCCTCTTCCTTGAAGAAAAACAGGATGTTCTTCCTTCTGGAGAACATCAGCCCCCTTGCCCGCTCCCACAGGCTTGCCGCTGTTTCCGCGCTGAAAACCCGTTTCCCAGCCCTGACTGCCAGCATCATTTCCCAAACCTTCTGCTTCTCCTGTCGTATTCCCTGAGCGCGGCCTTGAAATCCTTCTTTCCGAAATCCTGCCAGAGCTTTTTCACGAAAAAGAGTTCGCTGTACACGCTCTGCCATGGCATGAGTCCGGAAAGCCTCTGCTCCCCGCTCGTCCGTATAATAATGTCCGGGTCCCTTACTCCAACAGTGTAAAGCCTGTCCCCTATGGCCTTTTCATCCACCTGCTTCAGCCCGCTTTTGATAATCGCGTTCACCGCGTCCACAATCTCTTCCCTGCCGCCGTAGCCGAGCAGCAGGTTCAGCTCGTACGTCTTTTTGTCCTTGGTCAGGTATTCTATCTTGCCCATGGCTTCCTGTATCTCCTTGGGGAACAGCGCGCGCCTGCCCAGGAAACGCACCCTCACATCGTACTTACCCCGCTCCTTCCCACCCTGTTTCCTGTCCTCCTCCATGATTTCATTTAGGTACTTCTTGAAAAGCCCGAAAAGCTTCTCTATCTCCTCGGGATTCCTCCGTGCGTTGTCCGTGGAGAAGCCCCACATGCTGAGCGTGCGCACATCGTACTCCTTGCACCATTTCAGCACGTCGCCTATCTTCCTTATCCCCTTGTCGTAGCCTTCGACCAGGCTCACATTCTTTTTGTTGGCCCAACGCCTGTTCCCATCTGGAATTATCGCAATATGCTTAGGCACATTCACGTTCGCACCCTCACTTAGAAAGCTTCCTTATGAAATCCACCAGCCTGTTCGAATAGCCGAACTCATTATCATACCATGCCGAAATCTTTACCAGGTTTCCTATGGCCCTGGTGAGCTTTGAGTCCACTATGGCGCTTTCCCTGGTTCCGATTATGTCGTGCGAAACAAGCTCCTCCTCGGTGTAGCCCAGGATTCCCTTGAGCTCGTTCTCGCTCGCCCTTTTGAGCTCAGCATTCACGCTTTTCGCATCGGTTTCTTGCTTCACCACGAGCACGATATCATTGAGCGAGCCGTCCGGAACCGGGACTCTGAACGCAATCCCGTCCATCTTTCCCTTGAGCGCAGGAAGCACGTCCCCTATGGCCTTCGCAGCCCCTGTCTTGGTGGGTATTATGCTCACGGCCGCTGCCCTGGCCCTTCGCCAATCCTCGTGGCTCCCGTCCAGTATGCGCTGGTCGTTCGTGTAGGCGTGCATGGTGCTCATGAACCCTCTCTCTATTCCGAATTTCTCGTCCATCACCTTCAATATCGGGGCAAGGCAGTTGGTGGTGCAGCTCGCAAGAGAAAAGAGTTTGTGCTCCTTGTTGAGTATATGATCATTTACTCCAGGCACTATGGTCGCGTCGCACTGATCCGCAGGCGCGGAAATAATCACTTTTTTCGCCCCTGCGACGATGTGCTTTTCCGCGTCCTCCCTGCTCCTGAATTCCCCGCTGCTTTCCAGCACCACATCCACTTCCAGCTCCTTCCAGGGCAGCTTGAGCGGGTCTTTCTCCTGTATCCATTTTATCTTGTGCCCGTTCACTATGAAATAGCCTTCGCGCACCTCCACAGCCCCATCAAACCTTCCGAACGTGGAGTCGTACCTGAACAGGTGCGCATGCATCTCGGGCTTGCTCCGCGTGTTTATCGCGACCACGTCGAAATCCCTTCCCAGCGCGCCCTGGGCCACGGCTGCCCTTAGGAACGTTTTCCCTATCCTCCCGAACCCTGAAATCGCAACCTTCATCTTCCCACCCAAAATCAGTTATGCTACCCTATAGAAGCCATATATTATAAATATTTTTTATTATATCTGTAAATTGTATCGCGTGCGCATACTGCAATTTACAGATGCCGAAAAAATTTATGAAATTTTCTCGAGATGCTTCCTGATGCGTTTTCAGCCCTTTTTACCCATTATTGCCTCATTCCTGCTTCTCGGATGCCTCGGCAGCCAGCAATACGAGAACAAATTCAAGGGCTTCTCAACCGTTTACCCTGCGGGCTGGTCGGTTTACGAGGACGAGGTGCGCGTGGTTTTCTCCTCCCCAAACGGTGCAGCCCAGCTCATAGTTTTCAGCACCTACAGCAATTCCAGCGCCTCCCCAGATAATGTGACTCGCAGCCTTTCCGCGCAATTCGTGAAATCCCACACCGACATAGCCGTAATCAACCAATCCAGCCGCAACATCATAGTAGACAATCTGAACGCCAGCGAAAGCTCATTGCATTTCTCCTATGCGTCAGATTCAGGAAGAATAGAGCAATACAGCCGCTTCGCAGCCTTTTCCAAAGGAGAGCATTACTTCATAGTTCTCCTCAACGTATTCTCGGCCCCAGGGGAAAAACCAGACTACTTGGGCTATGACAAAACGTTAGAAATGGCCCTCTCAGATTTCAAGATACTTTAATATATTTTTCCCTGGTTATAGTTCCCACTCCCTAGAACGCGAAGAGTTAGTAAGAGTTTAAAAGCTATTGCGTAATATTATAGCGTTCAACCCAGGTGGTTTTAATGGCAAAGTACCTTATCGCAAGGCAGCTTTCAGGAAAAAAACTGATAACAAACGACGGAGAGGATTTCGGGCGCTTGGTGGACGTTAACATAAACGAACTCACAGGCAAGATTGAGAATCTCGTGATTGAGCCCAACCCGGACAGCGAGAGCGCGAACAAGCTCAAGAAGGAGGACGGGATGATTCACGTTCCCTACGAGGCTGTAACCGCGGTCGGGGATTTCGTGATTGTGGAGAAGCGGAACCTCGTCTACGAATAACCTTCTGATTTTATTTAATTTTCTTTAGTTTTCCCTTATTCTCGCGTTTTCGAGCAATCCATCTTCTTACTTTATCATGGTCTTCACACTACTAGAATTCGTACGAATAATCTACACATCTTATAACTGATACGCAGTTGCGACTGTATCAATGTCCTCCACTATGCCTCTCAATCCATCACTGTACTCATAAGGCGCAAGACCTCTGGAACGTGCTATATGAACTTGCTTAGGATTATTGCCAGCCGCCCAGGTAGTAAAAAGTTCAAGCCCCATGGTTTCGGCCTTTTTCTTCGCAAGTTCTGTTATTATCTTGTCTATGTTCGGATCACTCTTACTGTCCAGGTAGTATGGCCGTTCCAAAAACAATGCGGGCTGCCCATCAGCTACAATCGTTTTCAGCATAGACCTTCCAACAACGAGTTTATCTTGGTTTTCAACTCGGATAATTTTCGTCCCAGAATTAACCAAATAACCTAATAGACCGATCACGTAACTGGGTGTGCCATCGTATTTCTGGCAGGAACCTGAATTCTTTGGTTGGTCGCCAGCTAGAATAAGATGGACTGGGTCCGAGCTGTCATAGGCGCTTAAACTGGTGGTAGATACCGTTTCCCCGTTTCCCAACATATGCCTGCGCAGATTTTCCAAATCCATCTTGGCTTGTAAATTGTTCATATGTTCTTCATCCGCATTATAGAATGTTTTAAAAAGAGAACTAATTGAACGCAAAATAGTGGCAGCAAGCTCATTTATTTTTTCCCCCTTTTCTATAAATTCCGTGCAATCTATTTTTTCAAGCTCATGCAATGAGACGATGATTCTTTCCAGTTGCTTGAACTTTCCAAGTTGCTTTGATTGTTCAAGTCCCACCATGCTAGCCCGCAAATCACCAAGGAATTTTTCATCAAATGAAAACGCTTTTTCCAAATCCCCTTCCTGGGCGTGCATGTGCTGCTCAAAATGGCTCCGCATATCATTGAATCTCTGGCGCATATTTCTCCGTTCTTGCTCTATTGCATCCACTTTAATCTCCATACCGCTGCTCAAGCGGATATCCTGCTGCCATTTTATTTTCATTTCTTCTGTCATTTCCCCAAGTTGATCTGGGGCTTGAAGCAGGATGCCTTTCTGCCGTTCCGATAAATACACAAGTTTTTTTATTTGCTCTTTATCCAGGAACTTTATTACCTTAAAATCACCCATTAGCGCAGTTGCAAACATTATATCCGCGAGTTCCGAAGCTTCGGGATAACGTGAGTATCTAGAACGCATGTTCACAAAAGCCTGCGGGAAACTATTTTCGCAAAATTCCCCCAGTTTCTCCCGGCATCTCTATTTTACTACGTTGCGTTCGCTGATTTTCTCCACAAAAGAATTTACTGCGGAATCGATTTTAGCGGTGTATGCCTCGTATGCCGTCATATATCTAGTGGTAAATGAAGGCTCTAATAGACGTGCAA
>JAQTMJ010000046.1 GCA_028714395.1 Candidatus Iainarchaeum sp.
CGGCCTTGCGCCGAAGCCGCTCAACCGGATGATACTGCTGGTGCTCGCCATGCTGCTCGTTTTCCTGCTGGCCCTGCTCTCGGTGAGCGTATACCTCGCACTTGACAGGTCCTCCAACAAGGTGGAGTACTCTGATTTCTATTCCATAGTCAAGCAGGCAGGCAACGTCACCCTGCTCATAGAAGCCGGGAACGCGGACGATGCGCAGCTCGCAATAATGGAGAATTGCTCCACCGCGATGGCGGCCGAACTCGCAAAATCGAAAGTCACCTCAAAGACTTACATACTGCGGGGAAGCAATTGCAGCGCCTATTTCCCCCCCGGAGCCAATGCGACCGGGCTGCTGGAAGTTCCTAATTGCGTGGACAAGATCACCACTCCGCTGGTGTTCTTCAATTCCTCACTTGTGACATCTTCCACATACTCCGGCCTGCTACTCAAGCAGGCATACTTCGCGGGCAGCAGCGACTATTACAGCATCTGCGCCCCCGCCGAGGCGCTCAAGCTTTACACATCTCCATGAAGGTGGGATGGATGGACGAGAAGGTGAACATGGGCGGCGTGGCAGTGCTGGGAATCCTCTGCCTGCTTTTCATATGCCAGTTTGTCTTCATTCCGGCCCAGCCGGAAAAGGAGGTCAACTACAGCGTGTTCATAAAGAACCTGGAAGCGTCCAGGAAGGTTTTTATCGTGGCAGACCTGAGGAACGCATCCGCCCTGTCGCGGAACGCCATACTGCAGTGCGCGGTGGACCTGGCAGGCAGCGTCCCGCTCGCCCCCAAGAATGTATCCTTCTTCGTGCTTGAAGCGGACAGCTGCACCAGCACCGAAGGGAACACCAGTGCAGTGTATTGCGAAGCCATTGCAGAATCAGGAACGACCTTCGACATAGTGTACGGGAACTCCACAGCATACTATGCGGACAAAATAGTTGTTGGGATAAAGAGCTACGACCAGCCATGCAGCGTGACGGAAGTGACCGTGCAGAATTCGCCCTGAAGTTGTGCGAACAGCTTTCATCTGTACCTTAGGAACGCCCCTATGCCCGTGAAGCCCTGGAGGAACTGCGCTCCTTCCGCGGTGTTCTGCGATATTATCTCCACCTTTATGCCCTTTTCCTTGGCCAGGTCCTCGAGCTCCTCTATGAGCGGCTCCTGCTCGGAAATCTGCATCTTGCCTCCGCATTTTGGGCAGGCCAGGCTTTCCTCGTGCGCGCCCTCGACGGTCCTGCTCTCCTCGTTGCCGCAGTTGCTGCACTTCCAGGTGATTTTTTCATAGCCCAGCCCTTCGGAAAGGAGCACCAAATCCGCTTTCTTGCTCTCTATGGCTGCGCGCACCTCCTTCTCCCCGTAGGTTGCCAGTCCCTCGTTTATCACTCCCTTTATGAACCTCTCCACGATTATGCGCTCCTTCACCGCCTCCTGCTCCTGGATGAGCGACTCGCTTTTCGCTATCGCCTCGCGCACCCCGTACTCCTCGGTGTACCCCGTGTCAACCACGCCGAGGATTTTGTGCTGGTAGTTGTAGGGGGCCGCCTTGTAGAAGAATTCCTTGGTCGGGCCGGGCCCGCCTATTATTATGCCTTTCACCCGGCCCAGGAACGCGTCGTCCATGGCCGCGCCCACGCGCTGGTAGTACTTCTCTATGCTCTCCTCTATCAGGCGCTCGTACCTCCTCGCAGAATTATGCACTACGAAACCGTTCGCTATGAAATTCGAGTGCGTTGGAATAGTCATGTCATAGAACTTTTCTTGGTTTTGCATCTCGGTTTTAGCCTTCAGATTCGCCGTGGTGATATCCGAGTCATAAACGGCTTGCAGAAATCTGAATATTTCGGCGCATCTCGGATTCTTTTTTCGCTCGAAAACAGGGAGTATGTTGCGGGCAAAAGCGGTTCTCCCCAACGGCTTTTTGTTCCTGAAGAAACAGCTCGCGGCATGGAAATCGCTTGTTTTCAGTCCTGCCTGCTTTGCGAGTGCATAGACCATCCTTCCATCCATGGGAATCTGGTCCGCATATTGCTGCCCCGTTTTCCCACCGCATATCCTCTCAAGCTTTTTTTTCTTGTCTTCGCGCGCAAAGCCTATATTATCCCTGAATCCGGCAACCGAACCCCTGTCTGAAATGGACACATACCACTGCCTATTTCCTTTCACCTTCTTCTCCCCGAAGGATGACAATATGCCGAATCTCATGAGAAGGAGCTGCACCTTCTGCATGACCTTTCGGCTGGTCATCGCAATCTCCACCCGGTTTCCGTGCAGATAGCCCTCGGCATCGTACAGGCCGGAGAGGAATGCCGCAACTATGCTGTCCTCGCATTTCGCAACATCTCCAGGTATATCCCTTTCCGCAGCCACGATTTCCGGAGCCGCCTCAATTACCGCATTTGCGAAATCGAGGGAATAAATCCTCACTTCAAAATATCTCTTTTTTGCAAAACTGCCCTTCTGCCCGACTTTGTTCACTTCACGCAGCACAGGTTCAATGCCAGTGCTCCTTTCCACCAGCCTGCAATAGCTCTTTGCAAGCCCATCATTCCCTTCATATATTATGATTCTGTTTCCATCCAAAGTTCCGTCGCCGCATATCACTCCGAAGAGCCGCGCTATATTTTCGTTCCATGCTTCCGGCATTTTCAGCACTCTGCGCGCAGGCGGCGGTTCAAGCCCGTAAAACCTGCTTATCCTCATTAGATTCCCGTCCGAAGGAGTCTGCTTCCCGGTTTCCAGATGTGAAATCAGCATCTGGCTTACCCCGAGCATCCTGGCCGCCTTTTGCTGGGACAAACCGGCTTTGAGCCGCGCTTCCCTGAACATGCTGCGCCCGCCTTCATCCAATAGGATTCTGGTCCTTGGTTCAAATCTCAGCTTCGGCCTTCCGCCCCTGCACCTTATCCTTCTGGCCACAATAAGCCTGTCGCCCGGAGCGAGGTTTTTGGCGAATTTTTCCTTTATTCCATGTTCGCTCAGCACAAAGAACCTGTGGTAGGGGGTGGCGCGTATCTCCAGTTTGGGCGCCTCGGTCTCTATTACCAGCGAATGCTTCGCAGGGGTTACGAAAAAATCCGAAACTACTGCAGGAATGCTTCTTGAAGAGGAGAAATCAATGCCCATTACGCTGCTTTCCTCTGCGAGTTTTTCTATTTCCGCTATCTCCCCGTTTTCCCTGATGACAAGGCTTCCTGCGGCAAGGCACTGCCCGCCCTTCCTGATCTTTGCATGCGCTGTTGAATTTAATTTCTTGATTATCACGGTCTGGGTGCCCTTGAGTATCGCCACCGTGGCTTCCCTCCCGTCCATCACCACGATCCCGTAGCTGTCGGTCGCGTCGAGCATGCGCTGGAGCGGGTCCAGGAAGAACCTGTTGTCGCATCGGTACACGCTCACGCTCAGGGGCTGCGGAGGTTCGAGGGAAAAAAGCTGTATGTCCGTTTTCGAGGGATTGTCCGATATGTTCCCTGCGAACACCACCATGCCGTTCGGAGGAGTCTGCTTGAAGAGCTTAAGGTGCGCAATTATCCTTTCCAATGCCCCGATCACGTTGTTCCGGGTGGTCTTGGACTTTATGTTCCCGGCCTGGTTTATCTCCTCCCTCAACCTGTTCCCGGTCTCGTGTATGGGGTATCCTTTGGGTATGTACACCGAAACGAGTTCAGTGCCGCTGCCGCTGAGCTCGGCCATCTTCCTGAGCTGCTTCTTCAGCACGTACATCGCTTCGCTGTCCGCCATGCAGATTCACTCGTTTTCCACAATCGCGCTGCCGAGCACTTTTCTCGCCTCCTTGGGCCTGTCCACCACTATGGAATCATACACATTGCCCTCGCATTTCCCCAGTATGTGGATGTTGAGCACGTTCACCTTCGCCTCGGCGAGGCTCCTGGACACGTCGGCAAGGGCTCCGGGCCTGTCCTCCAGCTTCACCCCCAGGGACTTGGAGGGCAGGATTTCAAATCCGTTGCGCTCGAGCGCTGATTTTGCCTTTTCGTGCTTCGCGCTGAGCACCCCGAGCATTATTATGGTTTTCCCGTCAACCACGTTGGCGCTTATCTGCTCTATGTTTATCTTTTCCTTCGCAAGCACGTAGGATATGTCCGCCACTAGGCCCAGCCTGTCCTTGGCTAAAAGTATTATTTCCCTTATCATCCCACCACCTGCTGATTCGCAATACAAGATAAATTGAGATAAGCTCCGAGGATATATAAATTTATGCGCCCGCGCTGAAGTGGGCGTTGATTGGCCGGGCGTCCAATGCTTTCCAATTTTAAATGTCCCGTTTCAAATATTTCCTGGTGGTTGGATGGAAAAAAGCAGGGCTATTCTTTCTTTGGAGCAGCAGTTCGGCGCAGAGCTAAAGGATTTGGACGAGAAGAACCTTCTCTGGAACCCCAAGTCCCTGGAAAGCGCATCCGAGCCCTGGAGCATGGTGGACGGGAAAAAAGTGCTCATGTTCTGCTCCAACAACTATTTAGGCTTGACCAACCACCCTGAAGTGAAGGAAGCCGCGATAGAAGCTGTGAGGAAATACGGCGCAGGGAGCGGCTCCGTGCGCCCCATAGCAGGGAACATGGCCCTTCATCTGAAGCTTGAGGAAACCATAGCGAGATTCAAGCGCACCGAGGATGCCATTTACTACAATACCGGCTTTACAGCGAATTCAGGCGCAATCCCTGCAATCGCAGGCGAAGGTGATTTGATAATCTCGGATGAGCTCAATCACGGCTCAATAATAGACGGGGTGCGGCTCACCAAAGCCGAACGCGCGATATTCAAGCACAAGAATATGGATGATTTGAAGCGCGTGCTTGAAGAAACCAGGAGCAAAACCTACAGGAGGATATGGATAATTACCGACGGAGTGTTCTCCATGGACGGAGACATCGCGCCATTGGACAAAATTTATGGACTTGCGGACCAGTTCGGGGCGCACATATACGTGGACGATGCGCACGGGGACGGAGTTCTGGGAAGCCATGGAAGGGGAATAGTGAGCCACTTCAACCTGGACGGGAAAGTGGACATGGAGATGGGCACGTTCTCAAAAGGCTTCGGAACCATGGGCGGGCTTATAGCAACTACTAAAACAATAAAGAAATACCTGCTCAACAAGTCCAGGACGTACCTCCTTACGGGCTCGCAGCCGCCTGCGGTAATCGCGGCAAGCATAAAGGCGCTGGAAGTGCTTGAAAGGGATGATTCATTGGTGAAAAAGCTGTGGAGCAATACGAAATACTTCAAGGGGAAGGCCAAGGAGCTCGGGTTTGATACCGGAGAGAGCGAGACGCCCATCACCCCGATAATGACCTATGATGAATCCAAGGCAAGGGATTTGAGCCTGAAGCTTTTCGAGGAAGGCGTTTACGCACTGCCCATAGTATTCCCGATGGTCGCAAAGGGAAAAGCCAGGATAAGGACCATGATACGCGCGGACTTCTCGAAAGAGGATCTGGATTTCGCGCTGGAAAAATTCGGAAAAGTCGGAAAGGAATTGGGAATAGTGAAATAGGTGGTTGAATGGCTGAAAAGATTCTCGTCATAGGAGCTACCGGTCAGATTGGCTCGGATTTGGTCCCTGCGCTCCGCGCGAAATTCGGAAATGAAAATGTAGTCGGAATGGGGAGCAAGGCAAAGCCCAGCGAGGAGCTTCTCCAGGGCCCTTTCGAGTTCGCAGACGCAGCAGATAGGAATGCGCTGGAAGCCCTGATAAAGAAATATGAAATCAAAACCGTCTACCACCTTGCGTCCATACTCTCCGCAAAAGGCGAGCAGGACCCTGAGCTTGCGTGGAAAGTCAACATGGGAAGCCTGAAAAACGTGCTGGATCTGGCCAGGGAATACAAAATGAAGGTGTTCTGGACGAGTTCGATAGCTGCTTTCGGTCCAACCACTCCAAGAGACAATACGCCTCAGCGCACAGTTCTGGAGCCGACAACAATGTACGGAGTCACGAAAGTCTCGGGCGAGCTTCTCTGCCAGTATTATTTTCTCAAGCACGGAGTGGATGTAAGGAGCCTGAGATATCCAGGCCTGATAAGCTACAAGGCCCTTCCAGGGGGCGGAACAACCGATTACGCGATTGCAATCTTCTACGAAGCGCTGCAGAAAAAGCAGTACACATGCTTCCTGCGCGAAGACAGCACGCTCCCGATGATGTACATGCCGGACGCGATAAAAGCCACAATCAATATCATGGAAGCCCCTGCATCCAAAATAGCGATACGCACGAGCTACAATCTTGCTGCAGTGAGCTTCTCGCCGAAAGAGATTGCCGCGGAAGTGAAGAAGCATATCCCGGAATTCCAATGCACCTACGTTCCTGATTTCAGGCAGAAAATCGCGGATTCATGGCCGAAGTCAATAGACGATTCGGCTGCGAGGCGTGACTGGGGCTGGAAGCACGAGTACACTCTGGAAAGAATGACCAAGGAGATGCTGGAAAAGCTTTCGGAAAAATTAGGGGCAAAATAATTAAGGGCAAAATAATAAATGAAAAA
>JAQTMJ010000047.1 GCA_028714395.1 Candidatus Iainarchaeum sp.
AGGATGCTACGCATCGAAATAGGAGAAAATCATTCTATGGATTCCAGGACCTTTTTTCCCACCCACACGGGGCAGCGCCTTAGGTAAGCCCTCAGGACTTTCATGCGCAGTTTTTTCCCCATCTCCTGCGCGGTTTCCCTGCTGAGCGGCTGCCTGAAATAGGCGAAATCAATGAGCGTTTTTTCAACGTCCGAGACCGGAATCCAGAAATTGCCGTATTTGAGCAGCTCGAAGCCAAAAAACATTCTCCGGCTTATTCTTTTTACCAGGAAATTGCCTCCCTGAAAAGTCCTTACTCCGCTCCGTACGCTGCGCGGCGTAATTACAACCGGATTGGTTTCCTGCTCCCATAGATTCCTGATAGAAAGGGCCTCCTGCAGGCCATAGTAAAACGGCCTGAACGCGAAGCCGACCGTTTGCGCGTCATCGCTGAACGTGTACGTTCCTCTGCTGATTTTCCCTATTTCGCCCTTTGCGGCAAGATTATGCAGGAGCAGGTGCACGTATCCGCTGCTTATCCCCTTGCTTCTTAGAAAAACCTTCACATCATTTATGGTGAAAGCCGGCGCATTCCTGAAGTGCTCCCTCAATTGCCTGACGTATTTCATAGGAACCGCCTCTTCAGGAATTCGCGCAATTGGCTGAACGAAGGTATCGCGCCGGAATAAACTATCGCCCTGATGTTCGGTTCGTCCACGGGCTGCTGCATGGAAACGATGAATTCCCTCATCGCGGCGGAAATCCTGCTCCCCTTGGCGTAGTTCGCCAGATGATAAATATCGTAAATATCGCGTACGAACCTCCTGCCTTTGTAGGCGCCTATCTTCTCGAGAATAAGCTCCTCTGCGCTGAGCGTAAATACATCCATGAACGTTCCGTCGGTTTTTTCGTACGATTTGGTCATGTGCGGCTTTGTCGCGGAAAAGTTCATCTCAACCCGCACCTCGGCGCTCCCGTTGGAGATTTTGGAGAAGAGAAGGCTGGCGGTCTTCTTGTACTTCAGCATAGCGAGCCCGCGCTCCCGGACTTTTTGCCTGAATGCATCATCAATCCGCGCCATGTCCGCGCAATAGAAATCCAGGTCTTCGGAGAACCTGTTGCCCCCGTAGCAGCGCCATATCGCGGTTCCCCCGTGGAGCACCAGCCCGTTCTCTATCCCGTAGAGCATTTCCACGATTTCATCCTGCAACCTGGCAATCTCCATGTGCATCCTTTTCTTAAGGCGTTTTTCCAGCGGGATTATCATGCATATATTGATTAACCTAAATTATATAAATATATATGTTTGGTTAATTGATATTCTGAACCAGGACTAGGGGCACAGCAGAGGCGTTTTAAAAAGCTTGAATTTGAAAAATACCAGCATGGATTTGAACGAAGCCTGGAAGAGCACGTGCAAAATCGTTTTTGGTGAAGAGATAGGTGAACTAGAGGAATTCGGGAAATACCTTGGAGGCAATGTGCTGGAGTTAGGAATGCGCAAATCCTCCATTTCAGGCCAGCCGGTCACGCTCTCTTCCCTCAACGAAATATGCGGGAGCGCAAAATTCATCAGCAACGACGAGGTTCCGGCATACCAGAAAGCCACGCAGGATATCCAGCTGGACATAAACCAGGTCAAGGACATAGATTCGGTTCTTTCCGCTTTGAAGGAGAAATTCTGCTACTCAGGCAACGTTGTCCTGGGGAATTCCAATGATGTGGGGCTTTCGGACAATTGCACTGATTCCTCGCACGTCTACAAATCTCAGGTAGTTGGCGACGGGTGCAAATACGTTGCCTTCTCAAGCCAGGTCCGCCAGACCCAATACGCTTTCGGAGTAACTTACGACGGTGGCTCGAAGTTCGCAATCAGGGGCTTTTGCACATACAAGCTCAACCGCTGCTTCGAGAATCTCAACACGTTCGACTCCTCGGATTGCTATTTCACGGCAGGCCTCAGGTCCTGTTCGAACTGCATGTTCTCCTTCAACCTGAGGAACAAGAACAATGCAATCGGGAATCTCGCGCTCCAGAAGGACGCTTACCTTGCCCTGAGGAAGAAGCTCCTTGCCGAAATAACGGACGAATTGAAGAGGAAAAAATCCATGCCCGGAATAATAGGCCTGCTCACCGCGCCTTCACATTCACTTGCCCGCCAGGCAAAGGCACAGAATTTGAAGAACTTTTACCGCGGCAGGCCATCCGGGCATGTGGAAACAGCTTTTGAAAACACCTGCACGGTCCTTTTCGGAAAGAGCCTGGGCCGGCTTGTGCCCTTCGAGAAGTGGCTGTCCAGGCACGTGAACGGCGTAGTGCCGTCAACGTCGCCCCTGAGCGGCCAGCCGCTCTATATATCAGCAATTCCCTCCTTTTTGGCCCTCAGGGGCAGGGTCCTTGGGCTTGAAGAAGCGGTGGAGCTGGGCAAGCTCCATATTCCAGAATCCGCTTTGCAGGATTTCAGCCTTTCCAATGCCGCCGAGAAGCTCGAGAGCATTCGCTACACGACCACCGAGGACATATACGGCACGAACAATCTGGACATGGTGGAGTGCACTGACTACGGAAACAACTCGGCGCACGCTTTCCGGAGTTCGCAAGCCTACGTGTGCAAATGTGTCGCCTATTCTTTCTGGCCCAGAAATTCGGAATTCATCTTCGGCTCGAAATTTGCGTTCTATTCCAAGCACTGCGTGAATTGCTACAATTCCACCAACCTAAGCCGATGCTTTGAAGTGAGCGATTCCAACAACTGCTCCGATTGCTACTTTTGCCATAATTCCGAAGGGCTTTCCAACTGCATATTCTGCTTCAATGCAAAGAGCCTGCGATATGCAATAGGGAATAAAGAAATCGGACGCGAGAACTATTTGAAAATAAAGAAAATCATTTTAGACGAAATGGTTAAGAAGCTGGAGAAAGATAAGAAGCTTGAATTAGATATTTACAACATAGGCTGCTATAAATCCTAGAAAATGTGATTGAATGCTCGACTCATTGAAGATGTTCCATTCCCTGGGCCTCCATGACGGGGAGATATTCAGCCTGGAAGGCACCCGCACAGTTTACGAATACTCGCAGAAAATCCTGAAGACAAAAACTTTCGGGATAGATACAGGGTTCGGAATCAGGGTCCTCAAGAACAAAAAGCTGGGCTTCTCATTCTGCAATTCAAAGGAGCAGATTCCGGCAGCGATAAAGCGCGCCATTTCCATTTCCTCATTCTCCGACTCCAGCCCCTTCTCGTTTGCGCAGAGGCAGAAATACCGCCCTGCTGAAGCCTTTGACAGGAAAATCGCGGATGCGGACGAGAAGGAAATGCTCTCCATCGTAGGGCAGATTGAGGACGGAGTGAAAAAGCACGCCGAGCCTGTGCGCATAGTGCTTGTTTCCCAAAGAGAAGAAAGTGCATTGGCGAACACCAGCCTGCTTTTCGCGAAGGAGCGCTCCACTTCGCTCATGGCGTTCGCAGAAGCCAAAAACGGGAACGGCTTCGGCTCCTCGGATTACGCCCACTACAAGGCACTGAAGGACCCTTATGCGCTCGGGGAAAAGGCCGGGCTCATGGCAAAGGAGATGAAAAACCCGAAAAAGCTCCCCGCAGGAAAATACTCGGTGATATTCTCCCAGGAGACGCTCTCCTCGCTGCTTTCCCTCCTGCTCTATTCCTTCTCAGGCGAGCTGAAAAGGAGGAAAATCTCCAAATTATGGAATCAGGAAGGCGAGCGCCTTTTCCATGAAAAATTCACCCTCTTTGATGACCCGTTCGCGGATGCGGCCGCGAAATCCGCCTTCGATGGCGAAGGAGTTTCATCAAGGCGCACCGTTCTCATAGACAAAGGAAATGTGAATAATTTCCTCTACACCCGCGAGTGCGCGGCCTTCTCCGGAATAAATGCAGAAGGCAACTGCGCAAGGGCGGGCTATTCGCTCCCCCCTTCCATAGGGGATTCAAACACGGTAATAGAAGCCGGGGACGCAGAACCCAGGAAGGAACTGGGAAAGTACCTCTTCATAGAATCCATGCACGGTCTTCATACCGCGAACCAGCTCAGCGGCGATTTCGGGGCCGAGGCGAGCATCGCCTTCCTGCATGAAAAAGGCAAAATACTCCCAGTGCGCGGCTTCATGGTGAGCGAAAACATATTTAAGCTGTTCAACAGAATAGAATACATAGGGAAAAAACAGGAGCAATCCGGAAACCTCGTTGCGCCTTCAATCGCATTTTCCGATGTTTCCATAATTTCCTGAGTGATAATAATGCGTGAATTCAAAACCACAGAAGAGATAGAAGTTCCTGAGAAGCTCATAGACCAGGTCATCGGCCAGGAGAAGGCAGTGGAGATAATAAAGAAGGCGGCAAGGCAGAAGAGGAACGTGCTGCTCATAGGCTCCCCGGGGACCGGGAAGAGCATGCTGGCCCAGGCCATGGCTGGAATAATGCCGCTGGAAAGCCTTGAAGACGTTTTCGCGTACCCCAACCAGATAAACGAGAACCAGCCGCTCATACGCTCGTTCCCTACCTATCCGGATTGGAACTACCTCGCGAAAAGGCCGGACTTGAAGCGCTACTACAATCCCCTGGAGCTTGCGGCCATAAAGAAATACAGCGAGGAAGGAAAGGTCCAGCTGTTGCCCCCCTTGCTGAAGGAAGGCCTGGGCAGGCGCATGGTCCGGTACCACAAGCCCCAGCAGGAAGAGCCCCAGTCCCAGGTGGGCACCAACACCCTGCTCGCGATAGGTGGCGTGGTGCTTCTCGCAATCATCCTGTTTTCAGACCTGCCGGACAACACCAAGTGGCTCATATTCGCGGTCGCGGTGGGCCTCGGCTTCCTTTACCTTCTTTCGGGGCTTGCGAACAAAATGCAGAAGCGCATGATGCCCTTCGAGGCTCCTGCTCCCAAGATGATTGTCGACAATACGGGAAACAATGCAGCGCCCTTCGTTGACGCCACCGGCTCCAGGGCAGGCTCGCTCCTGGGAGACGTGAAACATGATCCATTGCAGTCCGGAGGGCTGGGAACCCCGGCCCATCTCCGCGTTGAAAGCGGGGCAATCCACAAGGCCAACAAAGGGGTCCTGTTCATAGACGAAATCGCATCGCTCAAGCTCAACTGGCAGCAGGAGCTTCTCACTGCGATGCAGGAAAAGAAGTATTTCATAACAGGCCAGAGCGAGATGAGCTCCGGCGCGCTGGTGAAAACCGAGAACGTTCCGTGCGATTTCGTGCTTGTGGCAGCAGGAAACCTTCCTGATATGCAGCACATCCATCCGGCTCTGCGCTCCAGAATCCGCGGCTCGGGCTACGAGGTTTACATGGAGGATAGCATGGAGGACAACGATGCGAATAGGGACAGGCTGGTCCAGTTCGTGGCCCAGGAAGTGAAGCGCGACGGGAAAATACCGCACTTCACAAGGGAAGCTGCAATAGACATCATGGAAGAGGGGCGCCGCATGTCCGGAAGAAAAGGCCGGCTCACCATGAACCTTAGGGAACTGGGCGGGCTCATGCGCGCCGCAGGGGACGTTGCCCGGGAGGAGAATGCACCCTACGTGCTTCCTGAGCACGTGAAGAAAGGAAAGAAGACATTTTCAAATGTTGAGTTCCAGCTCAGCAAGAAAATCGCGGAGCAGAAGAAGGAATACCAGATATTCACCAACAAGGGATTTGAAGTGGGGAAGGTGAACGGCCTGGCCATTTTGGGCGAAAGCATGGTCGGGCTGGTCCTGCCCATAGTGGCCGAGGTCACGCCTTCGGCTTCCAGGAGCGAGGGGCGCGTAATCGCGACAGGAAAGCTCGGGCAGATAGCCAAGGAGGCAGTGGACAACGTTTCCGCCATCCTGAAGAAATACGAGAGCAAGGACCTTTCCCAGAAAGATATTCACATACAGTTTTTGCAGACCTATGAAGGGGTGGAAGGGGACAGTGCATCCATCTCAATTGCAGTGGGGGTCATTTCAGCGCTTGAAGGGATTCCGCTGAACCAGGCCTTTGCGCTCACAGGCTCGCTTTCAGTGCGCGGGGATTCGCTCCCCGTGGGAGGAATAAACGGGAAAATAGAAGCTGCGATAGACGCGGGCATGACGAGCGTGATAATACCCAAGGCCAACGAAGGCGACGTGTACCTTCCCAAGGAGCTGCTCAGCAAGATAAAGGTGATTCCGGTTTCAACAATTGCCGAGGTTCTTGATTACGTGCTTGAGGACAGCCCGAGAAAGAAGAAGCTGGTTTCGGAAATAAAGAAGAACATGAAGAAGGAAGGGAGAAATTAGGCTTTTTTCTCCTTTAATTCTTTGATTCTAGCTTTTACTTCTGGCAGATAATAGTCCCTATCTCTCATGAAACCTTGAATTTGCTGCTGCACATCCGCGCTAGCCACCGATGCAGATATAAATGCCTTCCCCATATTTTCGTAGAATTCCAGCACTTCTGTTAGATTTGTTAGGTTCGAAGAGGACAGCAGTCCATAG
>JAQTMJ010000048.1 GCA_028714395.1 Candidatus Iainarchaeum sp.
GGCCTGTATGGTCTTTTGTTGCGCATAAAATCACTTCACCGGGTTGACCGCGCCGCAGGCCTCGCACACCACGTTCCGCATCCCGTGGCCGAGCTCCTGTATGTGCGTGTCGGGTTTTTTGCACTGCTTGCATACAACGTATGAATTTGCATAGTCCTCGAATTTCTTGTTAATCAAATCACCGAAAAACTTCCTCTGGAGTATGAGGCGGTCCGCGTCTATGCTTGCGGGCACGGCAAGCTCCTTGGAGAGGAATTTCATCACTTCGTCCCTTTTTCTCCTGAGCGCGTCCACCGCAGGGCCGAAGTTCCGCACTATGGTCTTGTTCCCTTCGGAAAAGGATTCCAGCTTCGGGATTTCAAACCGCTCGCCGCTGGAAAGCTTGGCCGGAACCTGGGCATAGGCATCCTCCAGCAAATCCTCGTATTTTTTCATCAATACACCGCATCATTCAGATTGGACAGTAAGTTTATTGAGAGATATGGGAACTTCTCCTTTAAAATATTATCTCTAGGTTCCCTCCTTCCAGCTCGAAAGGTATTTCTTCTGCTCTTCGGTGAGCGAATCAATCTTCACACCCATGGAGTTGAGCTGGAGCCCCGCGATTTCATCGTCCAGGGATTCGGGAAGCATGGAAACCCCGGGCTTGAGTTTGCCCCTGTTCTTCACCAGGTATTCCATCGCGAGCGCCTGGCCTGCGAAGGAAGTTGCCATCACTTCGCTCGGATGCCCTTCCGCAGCTGCGAGGTTCACCAATCTTCCTTCTGCGCACAAATAGATTTTCTTTCCTCCTATGGAATATTCATCCAACTGCCAGCGCACCCTTCTCTTTTTCCCGAGCTTCTCAAGCCCCTTCACGTCTATCTCCACGTCGAAATGGCCGCTGTTCGCGAGCACCGCATTATCCTTCATGAGTTTCACGTGCTCAACAGTAATGACGTTCTTGTCCCCTGTGACGGTTATGAAAATATCCCCGAGCTTCGCGGCTTCACGCATGGGCATCACTTCAAAGCCGTCAAGCACTGCCTGGAGCGCCCGGAATGCGTCCACCTCTGTTACTACAACGTTTGCGCCCATGCCTTTTGCGCGCATGGAAACGCCCTTTCCGCACGGGCCGTAGCCCCCGATTACTACTTTCTTGCCTGCGATGAGGATGTTCGTGGCCCTGAGTATTCCATCTAAAGTAGACTGGCCGGTCCCGTAATAATTATCAAGAAGGTGCTTGGTCTTGTTGTCATTGACTGCGATTATGGGGTATTTGAGCGCCCTGTCCTTTTCCATCGCCCGCAATCTTATTATTCCGGTTGTGGTCTCTTCGCTTCCCCCGATGATTGAAGGAATGAGCTCAGGATGCTTCGTATGGATTAAACCGACCAAATCCCCGCCATCGTCAATTGTGAGCTGGGGTTTTGCTTTCACCACCTTCTCCAGGTATCTATAGTAATCCTCGTTGCTCTCTCCCTTGTATGCGTAAACCGCGATTCCTTCTTCAGCCAAAGCAGCCGCAACGTCATCCTGGGTGGAAAGCGGATTGCATCCGGTTATGGCTATTTTTGCGCCCCCTGCAACCAGCGTGCGAACCAGTACAGCGGTTTCTTTTGTTACGTGGAGGGCCATTCCTATGGTGAGGTTTTTGAACGGCTTCTCTTTCGCAAATCTCTCTTTTAGTATGCCCATTATGCCCATCCGCCTTTCCGCAAGCTCTATGCTCATCCGGCCCTGCCCGGCGAGCTTCAAATCCTTCACTTCAAAATCATTTCCGCTGTTCATACAATCATCCAAAATGGATTGGAATTTAGGGCTTTTAAACCTTGCATAGGAAATTTGCCCATGGACATTCTGATAAGAAACGCGACTCTAATAACGCAGAACGCGAAACGCGAGATTTTGAAAAGCGCGGACATTTTCGTGAGCAACGGAAAAATAGGAAAGGTGGGGAAGAACCTGAAGGAGAATGCTGAAGAAAAGATAGACGCGAAAGGAAAAATAATATTCCCTGGGCTGGTGAATGCGCACACGCACATTGCGATGACGCTGTTCAGGGGCTATGGGGAAGGGATGAGACTGCAGGACTGGCTCACGAAAAGGATATGGCCTGCTGAGGCAAGGCTCAAGCCCGAGCATGCTTACCGGGGAGCGATGCTCGGAATTGCGGAAATGGTAAGGAGCGGAACCACGGCATTCAACGAAATGTACGTGGCAGGAATGGAAAAAATCGCGGAAGCCGCGGAAACCGGCGGAGTGCGCGCGACGCTTGCATTTAGCATGATTGACGATGTGCCTGGCCATGAAACGGAAAAGGAGCTCAGGGAAGGCATTGGGTTTGCCGGGAAGCTGAAAAGCAGGAGCGGAAGGGTCAAGGCTGGGATTGCCTGCCATGCGCCATACACGTGCACTGGCGAGCTTATACAAAAGGGAAAAGAAGCCGCAAACAGAATGAGCATTCCTTTTCATATCCATGCAAGCGAAACCAGGAAGGAGGTTTTTGACGTTTTGAAAAAAAGAGGGCAGCGGCCGGTTGAATATCTGGACAAGCTGGGAGTGCTGGACAGGAGAACGGTGCTGGCGCACGCCGTGTATGTAACGAAAAGGGAAATAGGCATTGCCGGGAAGAAAGGCGCAAGCGTGGCTCACTGCCCTGTGAGCAACCTTAAACTGGCCGGCGGGGGGGTGTGCCCAATAGGGGAATTCGCGCGGAGCGGGGCGAATGCGGCGCTCGGAACTGACGGAGCCGCGAGCAACAACTCGCTCAACATGCTGGAAACCATGAAGATGGCCGCGCTGCTCCAGAAGAATTTCTATTGGGACCCGCTTGCGCTTTCCGCGCAGCAGGCGCTGGACTTCGCAACAATAAACGGGGCAAAAGCGCTTGGAATAAACGCGGGCTCCATTGAGGAAGGGAAGCTCGCAGACCTTGTGATTGCGGATGCGAACGCTCCGAACATGAATCCCAGGCACAGCGACATGGACAATATTGTTTATGCGATGAATCCTTCAAACATAACTGATGTTATCATAGATGGGAAGTTCGCGATGAGAAACCGGAAGATGAGCTTTGACGAGAAGAAGGTTGTGGAAAAGGCCTGCGAAGCCGCGCTGGACTTGGTGGGCGAGTGAAGTACCTTGCAAGTACGGAAGCAGAGGAATGGATTGCGGAAACGCGCATAAGCAAGCCTTCGGACAAAGTGGAGTTCGGGCAGTACGCAATTTATCTGGATGAGGGCGTGCTGGTGATGAAGAACAAGTTGCGCGGGCAGATAGATCTCCTGAGCAGTGCGAAATTCGGGATTCCGCAGCTTTCGGCCTGCGCCAGGCTGGTTTTTTCCGGATGCCTGGAAAAGGACGGGCGCAGCGGGAACGCGGGCTTCTTCGTGCTCGACGAGGGCTGGAAAAAGGCGGTATATTTTTCTGCTTCCTACTCCGGAGATGATGTGACCATGCACACCACGGACTATGAGCTGGAATTCAGGGTGAGCAGGGATTACGACGCCTCGGCCTTCATGGGCAGCCTCATGGTCATGGACAGGAAGAGCATGAGGTACAGGATGATGATGCCGAATGGGCGCACGCTTTCTGCCCAGGTCAGGCTGGGAAAAAACTCCTTCTGCTTCATGGTGAACCGGGAATTAGGGCTGATTGCGAATGGCAAGGAATTGCATTTAATCCATGATGATGTGCGGAGCCTCATAGGCCTGGAAGCCGAGCTGACGAGACCGCTCATGGGGCTCGGGAAAAAGAACGGGTGCGACTGGCTGATTGTGAAGGACGCGGGCTGGAAAAAGAAATGCGTTGCAATTGCACTCAGCGGGCCAGGGAAATACTGCTATGCGATTGCTGAACTTACGGAGAAGCCCGGGAAAGGGGACTCTGAAGGCCCGATGAGATAAAGAACCACAAGCTGGGAAACACCCTATTGGAAAACGGCCTTGATTCTGGCCAGCGCCTTCTCGTCCACCACCCCGAAGATGCTTATGGGCGTGATTGTTATGGATTTGTTCACGTAAAACTCGTACACGTCGCTCCCCCTTTCGCATTCCCTGTCCGTGCCGTACTGCCAATAGTACGGGTGGCCGTTCGGGTTCACCCTCTTCTCTATCTTTGTCACGTAGCGCACCAGCGCCGGCCTGGGGAAAACGACCTGGGAATTCTCGAAATCCGCGGGAAAGTTCACGTTCACCACCGTGTAATCAGGGATTTTTCCCTTCAGCTTTCCTGCTATCCAGCCTATTTTCTCCTTCAGCGCGGCCCTTTTCTCCCAGATGCAGTAGTTGTACCTTTCGCGTTCCTCCCCGTGCAGCTCGAACGAGAACGCGATTGCGGGTATTTTGTAGAATGCGGCTTCTATGCACGCGCCTATGGTACCCGATGAGAAGAAGCTGTGCAGCGAGAGGTTGTCGCTTATGTTCACCCCGGAGAGCACCATGTCCGGCTTCCTGAACTCACCGGAGAACACGCCGAATGTGACGCAATCGGCGGGAGTCCCGTTCAGCTCGTAGATGGGCAGGGATTCCTCCACCGCTTTCCTGAGCCGCAGAATCCTATGGAGGGTTACGCCTTTCGCGACCGCGCTCTGCTGCTGGCTGGGCGTAATGGCGTAGAAATCCTCGTCCAGCTCCTTTGCGGCCTCGGCAAGCAGCCTTAGGCCATCGGTTAAACCATCATCGTTGGTGACCATCAGTACCATGGAAGCACCTAGGGGGTGAGCCTCGTCCGGTCCCGCGGGAACAGAGCTGCCTCGCGGATGTTCTCCTGGCCGCACACCTTCATCGCAAGGCGTTCCAGCCCTATGCTCCATCCCGCGTGCGGAGGGGCGCCGAACCTGAACGCTTTCGCGTAGAACTCGAAATCCGCAGGATTGAGCCCGCGGGATTTCAATTGCTTTTCCAGTATGTCTATTTTGTGTATCCGCTGGGCGCCTGAGGAAATTTCCAGGCCCCTGTACATCAAATCGAATGCGTTGCATATCTTCTCGTCCTTTTCGCTGGGCATGGAGTAGAATGCGCGTATCGCTGTCGGGTATTCGTAGATGAAAAGAGCCTCTTCCTTCAGCAGCTCGAATATCTTCCTCTCGTGCTCGCGGGTGAAATCGTGGCCCCATTCTATCTTCTCCCCTGCCTTCTGGAGCATCTCCACCACTTCGGTGTACGTAAGCCTTTTCACTTTCTGCGGCACGGAAACAGACGAATCGCACGCCGAAAGCAGGTCTTTCCTGGAAGCTGCTGTTCTGAGCATTGCGAGGAAAACCACTTCAAGCACATCCATGGCGTCGTGGTGGTCCGCGAATCCCATCTCTATGTCCATCTGCAAAACTTCGTTCAGATGAGTGGTAGTATTGTGCTTCTCGGCCCTGAAAACAGGGGTGGTTATGAACACTTTATCTAAACCTCCAATCACGGCCATCTGCTTGTAGAGCTGGGGGCTCTGCACCAGGTAGGCTTTGTTCTCGAAGTATTTCATCTCGAAAACGTCGGTTCCGCCTTCGCTCGCTGCTGCTATTATGCTTGGAGGATGTATTTCGGTGAATCCCATGCCGAACAGCGTGCTCCTGAACGTGTTGATGAGGATGGATTTCATCTCGAAAATCGCGTTCACTTTCTTCCTGCGCAAATCCAGGTAGCGGTACTCAAGCCGGGTTTCCAGTTCCGCGGGAACTTCATCCGTTGGATCCACGGGAAGCTTGTCATCAACTGAGTTGAGGATTTCATAATCAGAAGGGATTACTTCAACTCCTTCGGGCGCCATTTTGCTTTCGGTAACTTTTCCCTTCACGCGCACCACGTATTCGCGGTTGGCCTTTATCCTGGTCAGGAGCTCCTCCGGAACAATCCCTTTCTTCGCAGTTATTTGGATTTGCCCTGTGCGGTCCCGCAGGATTATGAATTTGAGCTTGCCCATGTCCACGAATTTGTGCACCCAGCCCGCAACTTCCACTTCCTGGCCTTTCATTAACTTCGCTTCGTTGATATATTGCTTCCTGAGCATGAGAAATCCACCTCTTGATTCTGCTTATGCGAACAAGATTTTTAAAACACGTTTATTTTTCCTTTCCGTAGAAATAGAGGAATAGGGCAAGCGAGAGATAGAAAATGAACATCTCGGACTCCAGCCAGTTTGAGGCCGAATCTATGAGGGGGTTGAAGAATAGGGTGAGTTGCGCCAGCAGGGAGACGAATATTATCTTGCCCGGCAGAACTATGGGGTTCAGGCTACGCTTGGATTTTACGAAGAACAGGGCAAACAGGAACGCAAGGAAAAGGGAAAGGTGCTTCACGAACATTGCCAGCAGGTCAAAGGAGAAGAGGCTGAATACTGAAAAATCGCTCGCAGTGCGGACCTGGAGAATGAAATAATAGAGGAGAAAAGAAATGGCGTAGGCAGCTAGGGATTTGAG
>JAQTMJ010000049.1 GCA_028714395.1 Candidatus Iainarchaeum sp.
CTGAGCTCCACCAATGAGATGCTTTCCGCCTCCTTGTACTTCCTGAAAAAGCGCTGGTAGGTCTGTTCGCCTATGAACGGCGAGACCGGGGCGAACATCCCAAGCGCAGTAAATACCGAGGTGTATATGGCGTAGAGCGCGCCTTCAGGATTCTCGCCCTTGTTTATCCTGTCCTTGGCTATCTTCATGTAGAACCTGCTCAAATCCTCGACCAAAAAGCGCCTGAGCGCCCTTATGCCGAGGTTTGGCTGGTAGTTCTCGAACGCCTTGTGGTATTCCTTGAGCGTGCTGTTCATCCTGGAGAGCAGCCATTTGTCCTCCACGTACAGTTCCGCGTTCTCTATCCTCGTCTTGGGATAAAATCTCTCCAGGAACACGCCCATGTTAACCAGTATATCCAGGTCGCTGTGGGCCTCCTTGAGCTCGTTCCAGTTGAACCTCAGCTCCTCCCATATGGTGTTGCCCATGCCCCAGAGCCTGAAGCTGTCCGCGCCGTACTTCTCCAGTATCTCCTCGATGGGGACGAAGTTCCCTACGCTCTTGCTCATCTTCTCGCCTTTCTCATCAACGAAGAAGCCGTGCATCATCAGCCTTTTGTAAGGTATCCGGTCGTATCTAAGCAGCCCTGAGCCCAGCAGCGAGTAGAACCAGCCCCTTATCTGGTCCTGGCCCTCCAGAATCAGTTCTGCACGCTCGCCGAAAGCCTTGGCGTCCTTCCCGTCCATGCTCGCCCATACGGCGTTGCCGGAATCGAACCACACATCCAGCACATCCGCGACCCTGCGCATGGTTCCGCCGCAGCCGCACTTCAATTCCACCGCGTCTATGTTCGGCCTGTGGAGGTCCTTCAGGTCCTTCCCCTTGTCAGGCAGCTCGTCCCTGGAGCCAATAACTTTGATTTCAGCGCATTTTCCGCATCTCCATATGGGAAGCGGGATTCCCCAGTAACGCTGCCTGCTTATGCACCAGTCCGGGGCCTGGGAGGCGAATTCCATGAACCTGTCCTTCGCGAACGCAGGGTACCATTCCGTAGTTTCTATCTCAGCCATCATCCGCTCCTTGAGCTTTGATATTGTTATGAACCACTGGTCCGTGGCCCTGAATATGAGCGGGGTCTTGCATCTCCAGCAGTGCGGATAGCGGTGTTTTATCCTCTCCTCGTGGATGAGCATGCCGCGCTCCTTGAGCATGCTTATTATTTCTGGGCTGGTTTCCCTCACATTCTTCCCGGCGTACTTCCCGGCTTCCCGGGTGTACAGTCCAGCCCCGTCAACCGGGCTGAAAATCTCTATGCCGAACCGCTTGCCCACCACGAAATCCTCCTGGCCGTGGCCCGGCGCGCAGTGCACCAGCCCGGTCCCGTCCTCGAGCGAAACGTATTCGTCGCTGAGCACCACCTCGCGCTCTGCTTTCTTTTCTATGAGGTCCTGGAACGGGTGCTCATAGCCCGTGCCTTCCAGCTTCTTTCCGGAAATTTCCTCGAGCACGGTGGCGCTTTTCCCTGCGAATCCGAGCAGCGCATCCAGCCTTTCCTTCGCGACTATCCACACCTCATCATCCACTTTGGCCTTCACATAGCTGAATTTTGGGTGCGCCATCACGGCCATGTTCGCCACCAGCGTCCACGGCGTAGTGGTCCATATGATGAGGTACTCATCCTTGCCTTTGACCCTGAACTTCACGTATATGCTCGGGTCTGTTTCCTCGCCGTACTCGAGCTCGTAGTTGGCCATGGTGGTCTCGCACCGGTAGCAGTAGGGCAGCACGTACACTCCCTGGTGCATCAGTTTTTTCTCATGGGCCATCTTGAGCGTCTTCCAGCTGGATTCTATGTAATCGTCATGGTATGTGATGTAGGGGTTTTCCCAGTCCATCCACACCCCTATGCTCTTGAACTGGCCGCCCATTATCTCTATGTACTTGTCCGCGAAGGCCTTGCACTTCTCCACGAACTTGTCCATCCCGCGCTCCTCTATCTCCTTCTTCTTCCTTATGCCGAGCTCCTGCTCCACCTTCACCTCTATCGGAAGCCCGTGGGTGTCGAACCCGGGCTGCGCCCTCACGTTGAATCCGCGCATACGCCAGTAACGGCACATCGCGTCCTTGAGCGACTTGTTCCATGCGGTCCCGGGGTGGATGTGCCCTGTTGCGTAAGGGGGCCCGTCGCAGAAATAGTACGGCTCCCCGTGCGCGTTCTTCTTTTTCGCCTTTTCGTACACCTTGTTTTTCTCCAGGAATTCGGCCATCTCCTTCTCTACCAGCTTGTGATCGTACATGGGCAGCACCTAATGGGTGGCTTCCTTGGCTGCCGGAGCCTTGCTCCCGGTCAGTTTCCTTACCTCGGACAGCACGCCGGGCAATACCAGGAACAGCATCATACCCATGGAAACCCTGTCTGAGAGGAAGTAGAAGCTCGTGGAGAAATAGGACACGAAGCCCAGCGCCACCACTGCGGCGCCCACCATGTAGATTGGATTTTCCACGCGCTCCAGGACCGCGCAGCCCGCGAGCGACATCGCGAAAAACGCAGCCGCAATAGGCCCGAAGCCCAGGAAATAGGCCACGAACGCCATGGCAAAAGACCAGAAAATCACGTAAAAGAAGTCCCGTTGCTCCATGCGAAAACCTAGAACACTTTTTCGCCGACGTATATCTTTATGCCCGCCGGCGTGACCTTGAATGGCACCAGTTCCCTGGAGTGGTCGGTGCCCCTCATCTTGAATATCTCGAGCGCCCTTATCCTCCTGTCGCCCTGCTCCAGGCTGTATAGGTTTATTATGCCGTCCATCACGAAGTGCTCGATATCAAAAACCACCTGCTCCTTCCTGGGGCTGCTGGCCTCTATGGTCATCATAACCGTGCAGTCCAGCCCGCGCAGCAGGGAGAAGAACTCGAAAAGCGTCTGGCGGTACTCCAGGCTGCCCTCGAACGAGAGCCTCACCATGGTCGCGGAATCTATCACCACCCTTTTCACTTTGTGGTCTGATATGCCCCCCTCTATCATCTCTGCTGTTTCCTCGAGGTTGAGCTTGTCCGGCTTCACAACCAGTAGCTTTTTCGCCTTCATCAGCGAATCTATGTCAGTGAGCTGGGAGAACGTGTTCTTCATGTTCTCCACCATGTCCTCGGCGGTTTCCTCCAGCGTTACGTACATGCCGTTTTCGCCCTGGAGCGCGCCCCGGTACAGGAACTCAAAGCCGAAGGACGATTTTCCGCATCCCGGGCCTCCGTATAGCGCGACGTGCTTGTTCTTCGGCAGTCCGCCCTGCAGCATGTCGTCAAGCCCGCTTATGCCGGTTTTTATCCTCTCCATAGGAATACCTCATCAAATTAGACAGTCCCTATTCGTGAAAAATCTATATAAATCTGCGTCCCCGGGGCGCATTCCAGCGGTGCACGCCAGCCGATGCGGCTACATTCCGCTCTCAGGGGCATTGCGCGCCCAGTCCTCTGCTCCTAAGTCTTCTGGTAGTTTGGCAAGCCTTTCGAGCTGTTTCAGGAATTCGTGCAGGCGCAAGCTTTCGAGCATCCCGCTCCGGCTCGCGCGGTCCAGTTTTTTCGCCGTCTCAATGAGCTTTTCGTAATCCTCATTCAGCGCCGGTGTGTCGTCCCCGCACCTCTGCTTCTTCAATTCAACAAACTTCTCTACTGCTTCGACGAAACCAAAATACATATCTTCGTATCCGGTGCGTGTCATAACTCTCGCGAACACGGCAACACACTGTGCCGTCTCCAGGGCACGCACGCCCGGTTCCTGCTCATTCCCTTCATAGGTGGCGCGCATCATCCTATCCCTAAGGTTATCCATGGCTTCTTCTGCATGTTCCCCACCGAACAGGGCTACCATTTCCAGGCCTTTAGGGAGGAGCGAAAGAATGTGCTTGGCAAGAACGTCCGCAGCCCATCCAGCCAGCTGTTCGTTGCCGTTTTGATAATTCTCGTTGCAGATTTGGATGAGGCTTTGCTCGCCCGTCTTGTTCAGCGCCCCTTTTATCACTTCCTCAAATTTTGCAAATTTCGCAACCTTTGCCAGGGCATCAGGGGTATTTACCTTTTTGAGCGCCTCCACCGCCCTTTCCAGTCCGGCGTTGCAAGCCACATAAACCCAGGGAGTTTCGCCGGCCAGTTTTTCTGCCCAGTTGTTTATTCCCCTGCGCCGTGCATCATTGGGAAGCTTTCCGGCCAAATCCACTGCCCTCGCCAGTATCATGCGGGCCCTGCCGATATCAAACGCGCGCCATTCTGCATTTATCGCGCTTTCGTAGGCCCCCAACTCCACATAATTTAGTTTTGCACCTCGTGCTATGCCAACTGCTTCCAGAAAGTGCCTTGAAGCCAATTTCATATCATCCGTGCTCCTGCCCATCCTGAGATGGATGTTTATTGCTTCGCGGAACCTACCCATTTTTGATAAGGAATATGCGCACTCTGCTGCATCCGGGGCAAATCTCGCCCATACATACCACCTAGCTGCCGCATTAAGGCGCCTGGCTGCCCTCTCCAAGTTGCCGGACTCTTTGGATTTCAAGCTTTTGTCTCTCAGTTGCATGCCCCTGGTTATCATCACGTTCCGAAAAAATCCGTTGGCTTCCACCATAAGTGCCACCCTGTGTTCGTTTAAGATATATCATGGCAGATTTTATAAAAGCTCGTTTTTGAAGATTTTTGGCTGATGGAAAAACTATTTATTAACTTCCGAGCCATTGATTATCCGTGCTTACGAAACAATCCATACTAGAGAAATTGAAAGAGATAATAGACCCTGAGCTCGGGATTAATCTGGTAGACCTGGGGCTGTTTTACGAAGTAAAAGTGGAAAAGCCCGGGAAAAAGCGCGAAGGCGCGCACGTGGAAGTGAAAATGACGCTCACGAGCATAGGGTGCCCGCTGGCCGGTTTTTTTGCCATGCAGGTGGAAGAGAAGGTGAAATCCATTCCAGGAGTGAAGGATGTGCACGTGCACGTTGTGTGGGAGCCACCTTGGACTCCTGAGAAGATGACTAAAAGCGCAAGAGAGCAGCTAGGCTTCAGCTGATTTCCAGTGCCTGGATTCCCAATCACACAAATCCGACGAGTTGGCTTATCCATACCCCAAGCTGGCTGGGCCCGCCTTTGCTTTGCCTCAGGTTCGTTTCGAGGTAATCAGTAAGCATGTTCAGCAGCCTTACAACAGTGGTTTCCTGCCCCCTCTTAAGCTCGTATACAATCCGCGAATTCATGGCAAGCATCTCTATCAGTTCTTGGTGCGCTGTCAATAGGCTATTGTGGGCATTATTTACCTGTTCCAACGAAATGCCTTTCAGGCCAGATCGATTATTCATTCCCAATCCGGCACGCTCATCGTTCATGCTTGAACTGGCAATGGCTTCGCATATTTCATCTATTTTTGTTACATCCACCTTCAGGAACACAATTTCGAGTATTCCCGCGGCATTATCTATGCAGTCAAGCTTCTCGTTTATCTCGTTCAACACATTCATGATATTAGTTACTGTCTTGGCATCCGCATTGGGATTGTTTAGCCGCTTCCTCAGGCTCCTTTCGTTGACCGGCATGAATGCCTTCGCATCTTGGACCATTTTACGCACTCGTCTGACAAAAATCGTTGGTTCAATCTCCTGTTGCCCCATCTTCGGCGTATATGATTTCATCTGATTCAACAAATCTCTGATAGCGCGTCGCTGTTTCTGTTGCTCCTCCACCTTTATCTCATTCCATATCTCACCAGCTATTCCGCTGTCGAGTCCATTCTTTGGTAAACTATCCAGAGGACTTTTCCTTTTCAGAGGGAATCCCCTAGGCACAGCATTTGCAAGCCCTTGGCTCGCAGTGATTGAATTAAATCCCATTATATTCACACTTTTATCCATACATTAAGACATATATAAGCATTTCGCCCATTCTTTTCCCTCATTTCCGCTATATAATGATTTTGTATTCGCTGGTCATCAGGATGTACCATCCAGACGCTGAGGAATATTCTCAAAGGAATATTTCTTTCAGCACTTATTTTAAACCTCCGGCTGCAAGGTAGAAAAAGGTGTGTTTCCATGGCAAAAAAGTATATAACTTCAGAATCCGTCACAGAGGGCCATCCGGACAAGATATGCGACCAGGTGAGCGACGCGATTCTTGACGAGCTTATCAGGCAGGACCCGGATTCCAGGGTCGGAGTAGAAACCATGACCACCACGGGCATGGTGATTTGCGCAGGAGAAGTGACCACCAGGGGTTTCGCGGACGTGCAGA
The DNA here is from genome assembly GCA_028714395.1 of Candidatus Iainarchaeum sp. GTDB lineage: Archaea > Micrarchaeota > Micrarchaeia > Anstonellales > Bilamarchaeaceae > JAHJBR01. The sequence continues at coordinate 6,249 of JAQTMJ010000049.1, forward strand.
AAATCGTGCGCAACACGCTCAGGGAAATAGGCTACGTGGACCCTGAGTACGGCATAGACTGGCAGGATGCGGGGGTGCTTGTTTCCATCCATGGGCAGAGCCCGGACATAGCCCTGGGCGTCAATGAGAAAAGCGGGAA
>JAQTMJ010000050.1 GCA_028714395.1 Candidatus Iainarchaeum sp.
CAGGTACCTTGCAGGGTTGGAGCCGCTCTTCTTCATTATTATGTCTCCAGCCGGAAGGCTTCCGCAGTCCGAACTCGTGTTGGCAAGAAGGTAGTACACTTCCTTGCCTTTGAGAGTTGCAGTGGTCACATTGTCTCCGAACACAATTGGGGCGCTGGTCAGCTCGAACGCATCGTCAACACCGGAAGTCGCCTTCAGGTATTCGTTGCTGTTGAGCTTGCAGGTGCTGTCGTCCACCATGGTCAGGGTTGTCGTGGTAGCCGTTGCGACTTTTAATGAATCATAGTCGCCGCTTGCCAGGTCAAGGCCCTTGTAGGTGAGCTTGTACGCCACCGGGTCTTCAGCCATGTTGATGCTTCCGCCAGCAGTCAGGGAGTCGCCGAAAGAGCTTCTGTAGAGCAGAACGCCCCTCCAGTAGTCCACGTCTTGCTCAGAAGCGCTCGCGTCCCTGTTTTTCCAGAGCACGTTCACGTTCCAGTCGTCGTTCGCACTTGTGTCCGAACCGGTTGTTTCAAGAGTGTCGCTGTCCTTGAGCTCAAGCTCGCTTTCCAGCATTGCCATTTCAGCCCACTTTGCGCCGAAGGTGTAACCAGGTGCAGTTTGGTAAACTCTCACCCGGTAGGTCTTGCCTCCGATGGTCTTCTTTATCGTGGAGCCTGGGTCTATCTGGTCCTGCGAGAGCACGTTTCCGTTCGCGTCAAGGAAGGTCACTATCGCCGGGTGGATGTTACCACCGGTTACCGGCGTGGATATATCGTCCAGCCTGATTTTGAGCTGGCCGTCCTTGCTCGTGAGCTGCTCGCCGACGTTCACAATGCCGTACACGCTCTCCTTCGCGATTTTGACCGAACCTCCGAGCACAACTTCATCTGTGCTGGTCGTGGTTCCGGCTGGATTCATTTCGGTTATTATCCAGTCGCTGCCAAGGAAGCTGATTTTAACCCTGTGCTTTCCCGTGTATTCGGGGTCGCCGGTTGCGCAGTCCGCCCAGTTCCCGTCGCTGTTCTCGTCAGTGGTGCACACCGGGATACCGAAGTGCTTGCTGTCGTCGAACTTCACCTGGTAGAGGAACAGGCTCGGAGTTGCCTCGATTGCCTTGTCCGCGTCCACGTACTCCGTGGTGCCCTCTAGGAAGGCATTCTGGAGTTCGGTGTAGGTGTCGCCGGTGTTCGGGTCGTTGATGGTCTTGGTCATGAACGGCACATAGTTGGTGCCGCTTATCCTGTACATGGCCACATCGCCGATTACGAGCGAGCCCCCTTCACCGTCGCTGAACGGGTTGGCGTCCACATCGGTCTCGGATTCGCTGAGCTCGAAGATATCGTCGGTAAGGTTGTTGATCCTGTTCTCAGGCATCCTGTCGATGTAGTCTCCGATGTCGGTCACGAATGCGTGTATGCCCGAGTTGGCTGATCCCGGAACTGTGACTTCCAGGGTCACCTTCTCGTTGCTTATCGCGCACGTGCCGTTCCCAGTGGATCCGGTCGTTGTGCATGTTGCGTCATTGGCAACTGCAGCGGTCAGGGTCTTCTTCGCATATGCCGCGCTCGCGAGTTTAGAGGCAATGGATGCCGCAACCACTCCGTCCGAGACTTGTGCATTGCTTCCCAACACAACTTTGGCTACCGGCTGCCCGTTGGCGTCAACCAGCTCTGTATTTCCATACATGAGGCTGGCGAAAGCCACCGAACTGGCCAGGATTGTTGCGCCTGCAACAATTGCGCCAATTTTTTTCAGGTTTATTCCTTTCATTCTTTCACCTTTTTCTTTTTTTTAGCCGCCCTGCTTGGCAGGACAGGTGTCCTTGCCGTCCGCGCAGCGGGTTGCTGCGCGGCTGTAGGGGACTACGCAGGCGCGCTGGATGCGCGCATGCAAAACGATTACCGGGCGGCTTGTCTTGGTCCCCAAAACACCCTAGGAAAACTCCTAAGGTCCTCTCAGCGGTCGCACCTCTGGGAGGGTAAAGTATGTCAAAGGACAAGTTTTAAAAAGGTTTCTCATCTATTGTAAACAATCGTTTATAAATAGTTGAATGCGATTCGTCATCTGCCGGCAAAAACAAAGACAGGAGACGGAATCAGCTTCTATACTAATACATATCTGCAATCCTGCCCATCACCATGTCCTCTATTGCAAAATGCTTCTTTTTATCCGGAACCATGAGAAGCGCCTTCCAAGGGATGCTATTGCGCCATGCAAGCCGCAAACGCCGGTGGCCGTCGAGCAGGATTAGCTCCCTGCCCTTTTTCAGGAGTATTGCAGGGACAGGGAATCTGCCCAGCGCTGCTTCCATCTCCGCGTATTTTTCAGCCCCGAGCGGCTGGGTTTCGTCCCCTGCATAGGTGTAAAACACCTTGCCTATCTCCTCGTGCCGGAGCATCTTCTCCTCGCGCTGGAATCTTGTTCTCGGGTAAAGCCTGCGGTAGAAATCCATTATCCTGAGGAAAACGCGCATCTCTTCCCCCAGAGTGATGAACCCGAACGGCATAGACAGATAATGAGAGATGAGATTATTAAGTCTTGCCGGTTTCCGGCTTTGCCTTCGCAAGCTCCCTTATTCTCGCTACAAAATCTCTTGCAATGGCCAGCGTGTTTTGTGCGCTCTCCCTGGAATGGCTATACGTGTAGTCTGCGCCTTCCCGCGCGCTCATCGCGGCGCGGAAATCATTGGCAAATCTGGATTCGAGCTTTCCTTGCCTGCAGAGCACATCCAGCGCGTCCGCCATGCCGCGGTGGGATTTTTCCCTGAAGCCCATGAGGAAAAGCGCTCCCTTCGCCCCATGGAACATCGAATAGTATGATTTTACTATGGACCACTTGAAATCCCCTTCAGAGAAGCTCTTGGCCGCAAGGTTAAGGTCGTATTCGGCTTCGCGCATCTCTTTTTCGCAAAGCTCCCTGGAAGGTTCGATGCGCGCAATGCTTCCCATCGCTACCAGGAAATCGAAATCCATTCACACCAGCCTGATTTTGTCTTTTTCCACCCGCTCGTAGAACGCCGGGTCGCTGCGCTGGAGCATGGCGTAGTCCATCCTGCCGTAAATCACGGGTTTCAGGTCACGGAGATGCTTGCGCTTCGCGAACAGGTCGGAAAAAATCCTCTGGGTTGCGGATGCCCTGGAGGTTATGATCAGGATGTCCACATCGCTTTTCTCCGTGCTTTCTCCCCGGGCAGCAGAACCGAACAGGTACATCTCGCCATCCGGCTCCAGGGAATGGAAATCCCGGGCCAAGTCCTGGAGTTCTGACAGGGCTGCAAGAATCTTGAGCTGCTTTGCGAGGGTGGAGTCCCTTGCGAGCGAATAGAGCATCATCCTTCCGACAGGTGCGGTGTTTACAAGGCCTGCATTCCTGATTCCGGAAAGCGCGGCAAGAACTCCGCTCTTGGCCATTCCGGTATGTTCAACCAGTTGGGCTGCATAAACCTGTTTGGTCGGATTATCCAGAAAATAACGGAGGACCCTGGAATTGGTTTTATTTGATAACAGTTCAAAAATATTTACCATATAGACCATTTATATGGTTGGTAGTATGAATATTTATACCTTGCGGTCCACTGCCTTGGTGCTATGCGAAACTTAACTGCATTCAGAAGCCAAAGTGGAATGCGGGGGACGGCACGAAACCAAATCCCTTGGATTTCGAGCCATGCTCGAAAGATAGTCGTCGAATTATCGACGACTGGATTTGGCAATCAGCGCGATGTCCGAGCTTGCTCGGACAGACATCGTCGGAATGCCGACGATGCGGAGTGCAGTTCACTGCACCGCGCTGTTGATTTGGGCATCTGACGACAAACGGATTGTAGGGTAAGCGAATTATTTGCGATATGCCCTACTACGGCAAAGAGCGAAATGAGGTGGGGTAGGATTATAAACCCGAAGAAGCAACGAATTTGCAATGTTTGTGAGTTGATTTCATGGTTGGAATAGTTGGCTATGGGGACTACGTGCCCTCTTACAGAATTAAAACAGAGGAAATAGCGCGGGTGTGGGGCGAGGACCCGGACCGCATAATCAAGGGATTGGGAATAAGGGAGAAAGCGGTGCCTGCGGTGGACGAGGATTCAGCGACCATTGGTGTGGAAGCTGCACGGAACGCAGTCAGGCATAGCGGAGTAAACCCGTCAAAAATCGGGGCCATTTACGTGGGAAGCGAAAGCAAGGTATATGCGGTCAAGCCCAACGAGACCATAATTGCAGAAGCGATAGGCGCAGGGCCGAAAAACCTCACTGCAGCGGATTTGGAATTCGCGTGCAAGGCCGGGACAGCGGGAATCCAGATGGTCATGGGCATGGTGAAAAGCGGCATGATTGAATACGGTATGAGCATAGGCGCTGACACCGCCCAGGGGCGGCCAGGGGACGCGCTGGAATATTCGGCTGGAGCCGGAGGTGCAGCTTTCATAATTGGAAAGGATGAGGAGAGCATTGCAATAATAGAGGACACATATTCATTCACTACTGATACGCCGGATTTCTGGAGAAGGCACCGCGCCGATTATCCGAGCCATGGGGGAAGGTTCACCGGACCGCCTGCATATTTCAAGCATGTGATGAGCGCGACCCAGGGCTTATTGGAAAAAATGGGAAGAACGCAAGCTGATTACGATTACGTGGTCTTGCACCAGCCGAACGCGAAATTCCCGCTCGAGGCGGGGAAGAAGATGGGAATCCCTGCCGAGAAGATTACTCCTGGTTTATTAACTCCCATAATAGGCAATACGTACTCCGGGGCTTCCATGCTCGGGCTTGCCAACGTGCTGGACAATGCGAAAGCCGGGGACAGGATACTCATGACTTCTTTCGGAAGCGGGGCAGGAAGCGATTCTTTCTCCATAAAAGTCACCAAGGAGATTGACGCAAAAAGGGCAAGGGTGAAGAAGCTCGCTGATTACATCGCGAACAAGAAGTATATAGAATACGCCATTTACCTGAAGCACAGGAAGAAGATAAAGGTATAGCTGGCGGGCAAAACACAAAAAAGAAAAGGAAATTTTCGGGTTAGGTTCCGTACTTGCTTGTCTATTTGTGCAACAGCCTCTAAACAATACATATATAAACATAAATCACCATAATAGAATGAGTGATTAGAATGGAGGATAAAAACGATTTCATAGCAGACATTGTGCATGATGGCATTCAGGCAATCGCTCCCCCCAAAGTGCAGCCTGGAATGATTGTGCAGGTGACAAGAACGGAAACTCCATCAGCAAATAGATCTCAGTTATCACTCGAAGCACAAAAAAGGTTATCTGATCTGGAAATCGAATGTGCATCGCTCGAAGCCAAGCTAAAATTCGCGCCCTTTGATACAGAAGCTAGGCAGCGCGTTGACGAGATCAGCAGGGGCATTACACTTATCTGGAAACAGGTCACGTCCCCGAGAACGGTACACTACGAGGCTTTGGTATCCCGTGTCGAACCTCACTACGTGGAGAGCGGTTTGTTTAAGAAAAAAAGATGGATTGAATGGCGCGTTACTCTTGAGGGATGGAGTGGTTTTCCGTCCTCAGACACCAAACTCGTTCCTCTGCGTTGGTCGAACGCTCAAGTGACGGCTCTGCAGGATGAAACGTTCAGGTCCGACAAGGGGGTTCTTACTGTACTTACTCAGAATTCACTCGAACCGTCATCCCTGGTTTTCCTTGCAGATGCCAAAAAGCAGACGCTTTATGCTGTGCCAGGCAACAGAATCCCGGATAAATCCGGTGCAGTAAGGCGGATCAACCCGACAGGTTCAGGGGTGGAACTGAGAAAGACTGCCCAGCTAGTTCCTAAAACAGGAGAGAAGAGTGTGGACGCGGGCAAAGTTGAAGGCAGCAAAGAACCGAGTGGATGTGTACAAAAAAACAACGGCAAGCCAGATACGCCTCTAGTAAAGCCAAACCCCAGAGAAATCGCGCAAATACTGGGCGCAACAGTGCGCGGCCAGCCAAACGCGACTGAATCAATCGCTGTGGCAATATGCGATAATCAGCTCAGGCCAAAGGGCGTGAAAAAGAGCAACGTGATTATAGTCGGCCCGACCGGCTGCGGCAAAACCGAGCTAGGACGGCAAGCATCGTATCTTATGGGAGTCCCGTTCGTGGAAACGAAACTGACCGGCAAAAGCAGTACTGGTTGCAAAGGCCAAAGCCTGGATACGTTTTTCGAAGATGTTGCATCTCACCGTAACGAACCAGGATTCAAAAGGTCTGTGGTATTGCTTGATGAAATCGACAAAATCAGACCCCCAACGAATGGCTGGGACGCTTTCGAATCACGACTTCA
>JAQTMJ010000051.1 GCA_028714395.1 Candidatus Iainarchaeum sp.
AATTGGAGAAGGACTTGGTGAAGCAGGTAAAGAAGGTGGAGGCCGAGCTGGCCAAGGTTTCGGAAGTGGAGAAGGCCAGGAGGAAGAAGAGGCTGGTGGACGGGGACCTGGAGCAGGTAGGCAGGGACATAGCTGCGATAGAGCCGGAGCTGAAGAAAATCAGGGACGAGCTTAACGATTATTACGAGAGCATGCGCGAGATGAGGAAGCAGGCGAGCAAGGGGATAAAGACGGACCACATGGTCTCGCTTGAGGAGATCGCGGTTTTTGAGAAAGAGGAGTGATATGCAAATATCGCTCTGCAAAAATTTCTTCTGTTTTTGGCCTGCAATCTATAATTCTATTTCAGTAACTGAGCTATTCCAACGCGGTCTCCCTTACGATAAGTTGCTGCTTTTCCTCGGTGCACATCGGCTTCGTGCAGATCCCTAGTCTCTTTGCTGCCTCTCGCCTCATAGAGATCAGCAAAACTCTCTTCAAGTGAAGCTAGCTGCTTGGCTTCTTCCTCGAACGGTTTTTTTTCTAAAATGAGGCCCTTGAGCGATGTTTTGAGTTCTTTTATCGTCTCTGCGTGCGCATATAAAGCTAATGTCAGCAGGTCAGCCCGCCTATCGGAGAGAATTTCTGGCTTTGCATATTGGTTTTTGAAAATACACAGTATCCATGCTTGTTCTGTTTTTTGCGCTGCTTTGAGAAGATATTCGGTCGCGCTTCCGAACTTTCGATCCTCGTAATAAATCCTCGCGATGGTCTCGAGAGATTTAGCTTCTTTGAGGAGGTCCTTTATCTCGGAACGAAACCACAAATATTTTATAGCTCTTACACGGCAGTCCACAAACGGGTGGCTTAGGATCTTGCTTCCCAACTTTTCATGCCCAGTATTGGGTTGTTCGGAGTGGTTTAAACGAGTAATTCTGAAATACATGTTGTAGTATGTGTTCCGAAAAGAATAAAATATGTGTTTTTGCGTGTTATTTCAGTTTAAGGGCGTCTTTCAGCATTTTCCCGTGGTCCGAAGCGAGCTCAGGAACCTTATCGAGTGGAAACCATTCGGCTTTCTCTATCTCTCCTGGCATCGGATTGAGCGAACCTCCGAGAACAGTGCATAAATAGGCTGCCGCGATCACTTTGCGGGGGTCCCGGGAAGGGATGGAATACATGCCCACTAAGCGCTCCACTTTTATGTCCAGCCCGGTTTCCTCTTTTGCTTCCCTTACGCAGCACTGCTCCAGGGTTTCGTTATCCTCTATCCTTCCGCCTGGGATTGCCCACATGCCTTTGAAGGGTTCCGTGCCCCTTTTCACTAGAAGCACTTCCCCGTCTTTCAGAATTACTGCATCTGCTGCGAGCTGTCTCATGTAATCACTATTTTATTTGGGCGAATGGCTTTTAATTCGTTTTAGCCAATAACTGATTGCTGAATCAGGGTTTTGTCTATGGATTTAGGGAAGAAACTGCGAGAGGAGCTTGCCAAGATTGCCAACCTGCCGGTCGTGGATGAGAGCGTGGTGAAGAGGCTCATTAAGGAGCTCCAGCGCATACTCATATCCAGCGACGTGAACGTGAAGCTGGTTTTCGAGCTCTCCAAGAAAATCGAGAACCGGGCGCTGCACGCGGAAAAGATGGACGCGCTCACGCTGAGGGACCACGTGCTCAAGGTGGTTTATGAGGAGCTTGTAACGTTCATGGGCGAGGGCTCTTCGCCAAGGATGGACAGGCACAAAATATTATTGCTCGGTCTGTACGGCTCGGGGAAAACCACATCTGCGGCGAAACTTGCTTATTTCTACAAATCCAGGGGGCTTTCGGTCGCGCTTGTGGGCGCTGATGTGGAACGCCCGGCAGCGCAGGAGCAGCTCAGGCAGCTTGCAGAGAAAATAGGGGTGAGGTATTACACCACCATGGGAGAAAAAGATGCTTCGAAAGTGGTGGAAAGGGCGCTCGGGGAAGCGAAAGAAGATATCATGATTGTGGATTCCGCAGGGCGGAGCGCCTTTGATGCGCAGCTGGCCACGGAGCTCAGAGCCATAAGCGAAACGCTCAAGCCTGATGAGACGTACCTGGTGATGAATGCGGACATAGGGCAGGTGGCTGGAAGGCAGGCCGAGCAGTTCTCAACCATCGCTCCGCTCACTGGCGTGATTGTCACTAAAATGGACGGGAGCGGGAAAGGAGGAGGGGCGCTTTCAGCGGTTGCCGCAACCAAGGCGAAAATCGCGTTCATAGGGGTTGGGGAAAAGACAGACGATTTTGAGGTTTATGAGGCCAGGCGCTTTGTGGGCAGGTTGCTGGGGATGCCGGACATAAAGGGGCTGGTGGAAAAAATAGAGAACGTGCAGAAAGAGGAGGCGCTGGAGGAGATGGAGGGCGAGGAGCTCACCATAGAGAATTTCTACAAGCAACTGAAAGCTGCGAAGAAGATGGGGCCGCTGGGCAACGTGCTCGGGATGATGGGCATGGGCGATTTGCCCAAGGAAGCCCTGCAGACTGGGGAAGTGAAGATGAAGAAGTACGAGGCGATAATAAACTCCATGACCAAGGCTGAAAGGAAGGATGCGTCACTCATAAGGAAGAGCAATTCGCGCGTGGAGAGGATTGCCAAGGGTGCTGGATGCACGCCCCAGGATGTCAAGGGATTCCTGAATGAATTCGAGAAGATGGAGAAGATGATGAATATGTTCAAGAAAAATAGAGGTTTTAGAAAGCAAATGGAGAAGATGATGAAGGGAGGCGGGATGAAGGGGTTAGGAATGTAGTTTTGCTTTTATCTGCCCTAATTTTCTATATTCTTCTAAAGCATGCTGCATCTCTAATTTAATTTTATTGAAGTTTTTGAGGTCGCGATCCAAGCGGCTGAGCCTATTTGAAAAAGGCAACAATCTGCTGGCAAACCAATCCATATTGTGAGCCACAGTTTCTTTATTTAACTTGAGCATTCTGCTCAGCAGTTCAGTTCGGAGGGGCAGGATGTTTTGATTAACAGCACTGGTTTCATCTTGAACGGCCAGTTGACTGATGAGTTCTCGCTCAAAAATGTTTATAGCATAAATCAGTGGAAGCTGCTCCGGAGCCGCAGAATACAATGGAACACGCCCGAATATTCTATATGGTGTGAGTACAGCTTCATTATTTCCAAGGGCGCGGGCGCATCCAATCATCCTAGTAAAGACATCAGGCGTGCCACGCAAGGCATGGGTAAATTCCATGGAATAACATGTGAGTGCGCGGGTGAACAACTCATTACAACGTTGGCGGCACTTCTTGCTTTTGGGCCATTTGCTGCGGTTAGCTTCTAAATCCGCATATCTTGCTGCCTCTTCCAATTTTTCTCCTGCCGCAAGATAAGCTCCGTGAATAGCTAGGTGCGAGCTCTCTTCTCCCAGTTTTCGGCCCAGTTCAGCTAGTTGTTTTGGCCGTAAATGCCTGCACGGGTGCCTCTGCCCGCGTTCACCTAACATATATGACATTCCATCTGCGAGCGGTTCCTTAATGTGATTTTTGAGAGATTTAAAACCCTGAACCATATCATGACGCACGGTAGCTAAAGTCATTTTAACACCTCACATTTGTTATATTAACTGTGAGCATGTGTTTAAAAAGTTGTGTTTTGGCCCGAGTTTTAAAATATTAATGAGTTAAAATAATGCACTTGTCTTTGCAAGGTGATTTGATGATTACTATTGACCATACTGGATGTGTTATTTGCGTCGGATGCGCTTCAGTGTGTCCGTTCGGGGCTGTTGAGCTGGTGGGCACGAGAATGAAAACTTATTCTGAAAAGTGCACGGACTGCGGGCTGTGCATAAAGGCCTGCCCTGCGAACGTGATTACTCTTCACAAGGGAATAAAGGATGTGAAGGATTTGCCAGCCGAGGCGAGGAAGAAACTTTAGGTGATGCTCATGGCCAAAAATGGATATGATTATGATGCGATAATAATAGGCGCAGGGCCTGCGGGAAGCACGATCGCGCGGCTGCTTGCGCAGAATGGAAAAGATGTGCTCGTGATAGACAAGAGGAAGGATATCGGAAGCCCTGTGAGATGCGGCGAAGGGCTCGGCCAGCGCGAAGTGGTTGCCATGGGCCTTGACCTTCCCAAGGAGGTGATTTCCACGCCCATAGTGGGCGCGAAAGTGGTGGGCCCGAACGGGAAGGAAATAGTGTGGAGGAGCAAGGATACGAACGGATGGGTGCTGGAACGGAAAATGTTCGACAAATGGCTTGCGGAATTGGCCGTGCACAAGGGAGCGGAAGTAAGGGCGTACACGCGGGCCGTGGACTTAGTGAAAAAGGATGGGAAAATAAATGGAGTGAGGATGGAGAAATACGGGAGCGATGCGCACGATGTGACCGCTCCGCTCGTGATAAGCGCGGAAGGGATGGAGGCGCACATCGCAAGGAAGGCAGGATTCAAGACTGTGCATAATTTGTATGACGTTGACACGTGCTACCAATATGAGATGCAGGAATACGAGCACGAGAATTTGATTGAGCTTTATTTTGGAAATAATGTTGCACCTAGAGGATATGTGTGGATTTTCCCCAAGAAGGACAAGAAGGCGAATGTGGGTATCGGAATTGGCGCAAATCTTGCGAAGTGGAAGAAGAACAGCGGCATAATGGGCGCAGACCCGAAGATACTACTTGATGATTTCATCGCGAAGAACCCGAAACTGAGGGATGCGAGCACGCTTGTGGATTTCGGGGGAGTGATAAGCGTCGGGGCTCCGCTGGACAAATTCGTTGATGATAATATAATGGTAATCGGGACTGCTGCGAAGCAGGTGGATCCCATACACGGAGGCGGAATCGCGCTCGCGCTTGAAGCAGGAGTTATGGCTGCCAAGGTCGCGAACGAGGCAATCGAGAAGGGCGATTTCTCAAAGCAGAAGCTCTTTGAATACGAGAAGGTTTGGAGGGCAGGGCCAGGGAAAAAGGTGGAGAAAAGGCTGCTGCTCAGGAAGGTGCTGGAGAACATGAGCGACGATGATTTCAACCACATCTTCAATACTGTAACCCAGCAGGATCTGGATTTGGTCATGCAGGGGAAGTTCGCGGGGCCGGTTGCAAAGGTGCTTGCTGGAAGGCCGCAGCTCATGGGCGTGTTAAAGGCGCTGATTTCATAGATATCCCTGCGTTAAGCCTTAATGAACGTGAGTGGATTATATGCTACGGTTCTATTCACATAGCGGGATGACTGCGTGTCAGATGGAATTATGAATTCAAGCCCGACAGTTCCAAGGTTTTCCTCTAATTTCATAACAACGTAGGCTAGTTCCTCCCACGTGAAACTTGAACCGACGATGATTATTTTTCCCCTGTTTTTAAGGCGAATCATGGCTTCCGAAATGACGTGCAGTTTTCCAGTTATGATGCTCATATCTTCCATCAAATGTAGAAACTCTTTCATCTCGCTATCATCCACATCTGCGCCAACGTTCCACAGTTTGGAGGCCACAATTTTATACAATAATGCCCCGATAGGGGATTCTTTATCAAAAAAGAGGTCATTAGTCCAGCTGCCTTTGTTGTGCAGCTGTCCAGTGCCGATTTCAAATGATTGCGGAAAGATGATGTAATCGAATTTATGTCTAAAATCAGGCCATTCTCCATTCATGCTAAATTCCACTGAATTGGAACCGAAAAAATTTCTGGCCCTTTCCACGAGCGGGATATCGCTCACGAAAATATTTTCCTTGGGTACTTTCAAACCTTGCACCAGGAAACGCTCCATGTGTGATGCGCCGCTACCAACGCTAAGCATCGTTGCCGTCTTCTTAAGACGCCTCGCCATGTCATATGTCACTGCGCATTGGTTGATGTAGTAGAGAGCTGAAAAAGAGGCGTATTTTGGTAGTTGTGGGTCGTGGTACGATGTTTCTAAAGCAACATCTCCTTCCGGAGGAAGTTTATGCATCGCTATTCTGGCTTGGGCAAGGAATGACATCTGCCTCTGCAAGGGTTTTTCCTGAAGGCGAAGCGGCACACGATAAAACATGAAAATTAATTGATTCGAATAGTTTTAAAATGTGTCTTTTTGAGTAAAGAGGGAAAGATGTGTGTTTGGCTTATGAGAATATCTTTACATGTCGGATGCTCGAAAAGCGCACGTGGATAATATTATAAATTTTAAACTATATAACAAATCATTATATAGTGGTAAGGACAAAAAGAGATTTTGGCTCCCATGCGAAGGTGCGAAGCACCGAGCATGGGAG
>JAQTMJ010000052.1 GCA_028714395.1 Candidatus Iainarchaeum sp.
AGGAGGTAATAGGCGCGATATACAGGAACGCGACCGAGAAATCCGGATGGATAACCAATACCGGAAGGGGAGGTAACGCGAGCAACTGCCCTGTCACTCCGGAAATAAGGGAATTGTGCCTGAAGGCGAGCAAAATGCTCGGCGAAGGCATATACGGAGTGGATTTGATGGAATCCGAGCACGGGATGGTGGTGCATGAGGTGAACCACACCACCGAGTTCAGGAATTCCATAGCCACCACAGGGGTGGACATTCCGGGGAAGATGGTTGAGTATTTGATAGGAAGGGCTAAGAAATAGATTCAGGAAGGCGATTTTATGGTGAAGAAGGTTTCCATAGTTGGCGCATCCGGATACACGGGCGGGGAATTGCTCAGGTGGACGCTCATCCATCCGGAAATGGAGGTGTGCCAGATTACTTCGGAGAGGTTCGCAGGGCAGCAGGCGCACAAGCTCAATCCGAATCTGAGGGGATTCACCAAGCTTGAGTTCACTTCTGTGAAGAACCTGAGCACTGATGTGGACGCGGTGTTTTTGTGCACTCCGCACCAGAAGGCTGCGCCCTATGTTTCGCAATTCTGGGAAATCGGGGCCAAGATAATTGATTTGTCCGCGGATTTCAGGATCCACGATAAGGAGGTATATGCAAAGTATTACGGCGAGCACCAGAACCCCGGGCTTCTGGAAAAAGCGGTTTACGGGATTCCGGAATTGCACAGGGAAGAGATAAAGAAGGCGAAGCTCGTTGCCTGCGGAGGATGCCTTGCGACTTCCATAATACTGGGGCTTGCGCCGCTGGTGAAGAACAAGCTCATAAGGACTGATGGGATAATAGCGGATTCAAAAATCGGCTCCTCGGCGAACGGCGCCGCGTTCGATATTTCCACCCACCATCCGGAAAGGAGCGGGACCGTGCGCTCCTACAAGCCCCACGGCCACAGGCACACTGCGGAAATAGAGCAGGAGCTTTCGGCCATAAGCGGAGGCCCGGTTTCTGTTGGAATGACGCCGCACGCGATAGAGATGGTGCGCGGAATAATGTCCACCATCCATGCCTCGCTTTCAGGAAAAACTGCGGACGTGGACGTGTGGAAGGCCTACCGGAGCTTCTATGCGGGTTCGCCGTTCGTGAGATTGGTGAAGGACCAGAACACGCTCTACAGGTATCCTGAGCCCAAGCCGGTAATCGGGAGCAACTTTGCTGATATAGGTTTCGAGCTGGACCAGGAGAAGAACCGCATAATAGTGATGAGCACTATTGATAACCTGGTGAAGGGAAGCGGCGGGCAGGCTATTCAGTGCTTCAACCTGATGTTCGGGCTTGACGAGAAGACCGGCTTGTGGCAGCCCGGATTCCATCCGATGTGATGCTATGATGGTGCTCAAGATCGGGGGAAGCATGGCGGACAGGGCCGAGGAGCTTGCTGATGACATAAGCGGGCTTGCGAACGAGAAGATTGTAATCGTGCATGGAGGCGGACCGCAGGTCACGAAGCTGGAGAAGGCGCTCGGAAGGGAGCCTAAGTATATCATTTCAAAGGAGGGATTCAAGTCCAGGCACACTGATGCAGAAACGATGGAGAATTTCGTCATGGCTGTGGGAGGCGGAGTGAATGCTTCCCTGGTGCGCATGCTCAGGAAGCACAATGTGAATGCGGTGGGCGTGTGCGGCGCAAGCGGCATAGTGCTTGCGAAGAGAAAAATGCTCGTGGGAGTGGAAAACGGGAAGGAGCGCATCATCAGGGACGATTACTCTGGGAAGATAAGGAAAATTGAACCAGGGGCGCTTTCCGCGCTGCTTGGGGCTGGATTCGTGCCTGTGGTTGCTCCCATAGCGCTGGGCGAGGAATTCGAGGCGCTCAACGTGGACGGGGACAGGGCTGCGGCCGCGATTGCAGGTGCACTGGGCGCTGAGAGGCTCATCCTGTTCACTGATGTTGAAGGGTTCTTTATGAACTTTCCCAATGATTTGGTCCGGAATGCGAAGCAGGGCCAGATTGCGGAATTCCAGAAAAGCGCCAACGCGGGAATGAAGAGGAAGCTTGTGGCTGCGGACGAGGCGCTTGCAAACGGAGTGAAGGAAGTGATAATGTGCTCAGGGCTGAAGGAAAAACCGGTGAGCTCTGCACTTTCGGGAGGAGGGACACACTTCACTAAGCAGTAAAAATAAAAACGGACGATGGATGATTGCATGGATACGAAGGAGATTTTCGAGCTTGAACAGAAGTACGAGATGAACCTCTACACCAAGAGGGGAATCGCGCTCGCATCTGGGGAAGGGGAATTTGTATGGGACAGCGAGGGAAAAAAGTACATTGATTGCACCACCGGAGTAGGAGTTGCGATACTCGGGCATAGGCATCCTGCGGTGGTGGAAGCCATAACCAGGCAGGTGAACAGGCTGATGACCTGCTACGAGCCGTTCTACAATGAGGAGAGAGGGAAGCTCGAGAAAAAGCTCGTGGAGCTTTACGGAGGGGGCGCGAAAGTGATGCTTTCAAACAGCGGAACAGAATCTGTGGAAGCCGCGCTCAAGCTCGCAAGAAGGCACACCAAAAGGAAGGGGTTCGTGGCTGCGATGAACGCTTTCCACGGGAGAAGCTCCGGCGCGCTCTCGCTCACGTTCAAGGAGAAGTACAGGGCGCCTTTCGAGCCGCTCCTGGGACCGGTCACAAGGACCAGGTACAATGATGTGGAAGGGCTCAAGAGCGCGGTAACCCAGGAGACTGCCGCGCTGTTCCTGGAGCCCGTGCAGGGGGAAGGGGGAATAAGGCCGGCCACTGTTGAGTTCATGAAGGCTGCGAGGGACGTGTGCACGGACAAGGGGGCGCTGCTCGTATTTGACGAGGTGCAGACAGGGTGCGGAAGGACAGGGAAGTTCTTCGCTTTTGAGCACTTCGGGGTGAGGCCGGACGCGGTGTGCCTTGCAAAGGGGCTCGGGGGAGGGGTTCCCATAGGGGCGACAATTGCAAGGGAGGAAGTATGCACGTATACGCCGCTTGAGCACGGGAGCACCTTTGGGGGGAATCCGCTGGCTGCGGCTGCTGCCAATGCGGTACTGGAAACGATTGAGAAGGACAGGCTTTTGGAGAAGGTTTCAAATGATGGGACTTACTTTTTGGGAAAGCTGAAATCGCTTTCATCAAAATCCGAATTCAGGGAAGCAAGGGGCATGGGGCTGCTGCTTGGAGTGGAGCTCAAGGTGCCTGCAAAGGAAAAGCTGGCGCTGCTTATACAGAAAGGGGTGCTCGCGCTTCCTGCAGGAGAGCAGGTGGTCAGGTTCCTGCCTCCTTACATCATTTCCAGGGGCTCTTTGGACAGGGTGGCTGAAATAATGGGCGAGGTAGTGGCATGAACAGGGTGGAGTTCCTGGACGCGCTGGTGCGCACTCCGAGCCCTTCGGGGCATGAAAGGAAGGTTGCCGAGCTTTGCGTTTCCTATTTGAAGCAGTTTTCATTTGAAAACGCGTGGATTGACGAGGTTGGGAATGCTGTTGCCACCAACTACAGGCACGAGAAGGGGATGCGCCCGGACCTTTTGCTTTTCGGGCACACGGACACCATAGCTGTGCCCATGGAATACAGGAGGGAGAGCGATCGGATTTTTGGAAGGGGCGCTGTGGACGCGAAATCCCCGCTTGCAACTCTGCTCACTGCTGCGGGAGAGCAGCAGGTTCAGTACAAGGTGATGGTCGCAGGAGTTACCGAGGAAGAGATAACCACTTCAGTGGGAATAAGGCATTTGCTCGAGCACGCGAAGCCGAAAATGGCCATAAACGGCGAGCCTTCAAATACGAACGGGGTAACCGTCGCGTACAAGGGCAGGATGATGGTAGAGTGCAGGACCCATGGAAAGGCGACGCACGCAGGGATGAAGTCCGAGAATCCAATAGAAAGGACGTTTGAATATTACAGTCGCTTGAGGGCTGAATTCCCCCCGCACAAGAGGAATTTTGATAATGTGATAATGAATGTGACGCACATAAGCGCGGGCTCGCACGAGACGCTGAATGTGGTCCCTGAGACGCTGGATTTTGACATTGACATAAGGATTCCACCTTCCATAACGAATTCAGAAGTTGCGAACACGCTGAGGAGGCTCGCGCCTGCGAACGTGGAAATCAAAATCCACGAGAGTTTGCCGGGAGTGGAAACCAGCGCGAACCATCCATTGTGCAGGGCCATGGTGGGCGCGATAAGGGAATCCGGGCTCCATCCGCGCTATGTGCGGAAGTCAGGGAGCGCGGACATGAACATAACCATGCATGCAGGGGTGCCAACGGTTGCTTACGGGCCTGGAGATTCTTCCCTGGACCATACGCCAAATGAATTCGTGCTCATAAAGGATTACGAGAAGGCGATTGAGATAGTGAAGAGAGCAATGGTGGAGCTGGGGAAGTCGTTTTAGTTATTCCGGATTCAGAAGAGGGAAATTATTTTCTCCACCATCTCGCTGGTCTTTGCGCTTCCCCCTACGTCTTTTGTCTTTATCCCGAGCTCGTAGCATTTTTTTACCGCTGAGGAAAGCTTATCCGCGGCCTTCTTTTCCCCTATGTGCTCAAGCATCATTGCTGTGGAAAGCAGCATCCCGGTGGGGTTCACTACGTCCATGTTAGTGTATTTGGGAGCAGAGCCGTGCACAGGCTCGAAAAGCGCGTATTTATCACCGTAATTGGCAGAGGGAGCGACGCCCAGGCCGCCTATGAGGGCCGAAGCCTCGTCTGAAAGTATGTCCCCAAAGAGGTTGGTTGTAACTATGACCTGGAATTCCTGCGGGTTCTTCACAAGGCGCATCGCTACGGAATCCACAATCGCATCCTCGCACCCTATTTCAGGAAATTCTTTCGCTACGTTGCGCGCTAGTTCCAGGAAGAAGCCGTCGCTGATTCTAAGGACGTTGGCCTTGTGCACTATGGTTACTTTCTGGAATTTCTTCTTCCTCGCGTATTCAAATGCGAAACGGACGATTCGTTCGCTTCCCTTTTTCGTGATTACGCGCGTCGCGTATGCAGCGTCTCCTTCCCTCTTTTCCAGCCCGCTGTACATCCCTTCTGTGTTCTCGCGCACTATTGCAAAATTTAGAGCAGAATAGGGAACCGGGACGTTTGGAAGCGAGACAAATGGGCGCAGATTTGCGTACAAATCCAGCTCCTTCCTGAGCGCTACTATTGCGCTCTTGTAATTGAGTATGTTTGGGGGCGAAGTGACTGCGCAGAAGAGAATAGCATCGCACTTTTTAGCTGAGTCTATAGTTTCCTGAGGCAATGGGCTGCCTGTCTTCTGGAACGTGGCAAATCCTGCTTCGCCGCGCACCCATTCCACTTTTGCGAGCGAATCTACTGCACTCTTCGCATGGGCTATGAGCTCCGGCCCTACTCCGTCCCCTTCAATGTAAAGGATTTTCTTCATCTTATGCACCTAAAGCTGTTCAAGCTCTTCTATTCTGTGCTTCTTGAGGAATTCAAGTATCCCGCCATACTTCCTGAGTTTCAGGAGCATGGGCGAAAGCCCTGCCTTTGCCCTTTCACCAGTTGTGATGTTGAGTATTTCGTTTGCTTCGAGCTTTAGCTGGTGCTGCTCGGCCACGCGCGAAAGGAATTTCTCATCAGCGGTTATCAGGAGCAGGCCGTTGTTTATCCCGTTGCGGTAGAATATGCGCGCGAATGAAGGCGCGATTATCGCATCAATACCGCACTCCTTGAGCGCGGTTACTGCTGTTTCGCGCGAGGAGCCGCATCCGAAATTCCTGCCCGCAACAATGAAATCGCCCTTCTTCACGTCCTTTGCGAATTCCGGCCTGTGCTCTATGAACGCTATTTTCGCAAGCTCCTTTCTATCCGTGGTCATGTTGTACCTGCCAGGGGTTATCAAATCGGTGTTTATCGAGTTTCCGAATTTCCATATGTGCATCAGACCACCTATTTGAGATATCTTCTTGGGTCTGCTATCTTTCCTTCCAATGCCGAAGCTGCTGCGGTTGCGGGCGAAGCTAGGTAGATTTTCGCCTTCGGGGAGCCCATGCGGCCAGTGAAGTTCCTGTTTGAGGTGGAAACGCACACATCATTTTCATCAAGCACGCCCATGTGCCTGCCCAGGCAGGAACCACAGCCCGGGGGCCCTATTATCGCTCCGGCTTTTGAAAATTCCATAAGATAACCACGCTCGAGCGCC
>JAQTMJ010000053.1 GCA_028714395.1 Candidatus Iainarchaeum sp.
AGTCCATCAAGCAACTCCTTGAGCTTTCCATCAATCAGCGCTTGGGCCAAATCCTTGTTATCCCCTATCGCCAGAACAACAGTCCCTTTCACATCGTCCGAAGCATTTCCAAATCCATCAAGCAACTCCTTGAACTTTCCAGCAACGTTTTCTGGGCCACCAGGTTCTCCAAGTTTATCAGCTAAAATCTTGCTATCCCTTATCGCCACAACAACATACCATTTCACATCGTGCGAAGCATTTCCAAGTCCATCAAGCAACTCCTTGAGCTTTCCATCAATCAGCGCTTGGGCCAAATCCTTGCTATCCCTTATCGCCTGAGGAAGCCAATCAGGACAGTCAGGTGTCAACCCAATTAATCTTCCGATCCGTTTACTCTCGTCTTTCTTTAGTTCATTTTTATACATTCTAAATGCAGCATCGCACACAATTATCTTATCAACGGCTGGTTTCCATGCCCTGCAAACTTCCTTTCCATCTAAGTCAAACACCCCATATGGGCGGTATTCGATTTTCTGTACAAATGGAATTAGCGTCTCTTCCTGTTTTCTCTGGAGCTTCAATAATCTTGGTTTCTTTTCGTTCTCAACAAAATAGATGGATTGGCCATCAATTTTGTAGATGATTCCTGTGTGCCACCTATCATTGATATCTTTAATAAATAACCCGTCACCTACCTCGGCAGCATCTATGCTCCCCATCTGCATCTTTGAAGTTGTTTGTTGTTCCTTTTGGGAAGGCATATGTTCAACATCGGAAACCGTATTTTAAAACTTTAACCCCGCCTGGTCCATGACTAATGAATGCAATTTATCCCAATAATCTTGCCTTAAGATACATCTACCTGGTTTTCCTGACCACATTTCCCCGTCCGCGCTTAAATTTCTTTACATGGCCCATCTGTTCAAGTTCAGTAAGAATAAGGCTGAGTTTCGCATCCGAGAATCCCAGCGCTTCCTTCAGTTCCTTCTGCGTCGCCCGTTTCTCCATCCGCTCCAGCGCATCCAGCACTTTTTCCGCATCTTCATCCAATTCCATCTTTTTTTCCGCCCGCTTAGGTTCGTCTTCTGGGTTAATCCGCATTTCAGCAGTTTCCGGCTCCCCCGCGTTTGCATTCTTTCTCCGCGCCAGCAGATAATATGCAATAACACCAGCGAGCGCCAATCCAATCAGCAGATAAAACATTCCATTTTGCCGTATTGGCTTCAGGACCAAATCAACCTCCTGGTCCTGCACGCCCACAACCACGGTTTCGTTGACGAAGAAATCCAACTCTCCATTATCATCAAAATGGCTCGCGCTTATTTCGTACGTTCCATTCGGAAGAAAGACAGAGTAATTGTTTTTCTCCACCACTGTTTGGTAGGAAAACCCGCCCTCTATCCTGAGCACGGTGCGATCCATCTTCTGCATGTCCGTAGCGTAAATCTCCCCTTGCACATAGGCAGGATATGCAAGATGGAGCATCAGCAGGAAAAAAACCGCCATATAAGCCTTATGCATGCCCGTTCATCCGTTTTTTTATTTATAAATATGCTTTCGGAAAGCTTTAGCGAAAAAGTCCTTATTAATAAGCGCAATCCAGCATGCTCCGTGGTACATATGAAAAAATATCTGGTTTGCGCTTTGCTCGCGCTTGCATTGCTTTCAGGATGCATTACTAATCCGCCGGCTTCAAGCCCCAACAATACAATCCACTACGTGCCTTCGGACAATGTTTCCCCAGAGCCAGAGGCCAACCTATCCATTTTGATGAATCTAACCGAAAACGAAACCACCTCAATAGTTTACATAAAAACGCTCAACAGGAATGGCGAATGGCTATTTCCGCTTCAAAATTATTCGGGCGAATTCGCAAAAGCAGGCCTTTACAGCTCAGTATTCATAAAGCTCAACAGTTCCCAGCTCAAAACCCTTGGAAATGACGAGAGCCTATGGGTTACGCCTTACACCTCAGATGGCAAGGGCATTCTGTTCAACGCAATATTTTCCAAAGAGCTAAGCAGCTGCAATCTTTCCGCGGTAAGGCTGCTGGGCAAATATTATACTTTGGATTACCTGAAAACCAGCCCGAACTTCAACAACGACGACAAGTGGAAAATCGCAACTGTGAGCGAGAACGGGTGCATTAAGCGCATACTCATAGTCCAGAGCGGTTATTTCTACAACATAAGCGAAAATGAGTCCATCCAGCTATTCACCAATGATGGTTCGCTTTCAGCCCAATTCAAGAATCTTGGCAGCACACCCGAACTGATAATCAGTGGATTGAAGCCCGCCCCTCCAGCTCCCCCTGAAGCAAATGCAACAACACAGGAATTTGATATACTCCTCAAGTCAGATTGGGGATGGAGCAAGCAGTATCACGGAACGGAAACCATGAATAGCAGCGGTTTCTATATTGAGTTTGATTCGCCTCTGCCAATGATAATTAGTCAGACCATCTCAACAGTTCATAATGGTTCTGGGGCGCATCTAACAATTGTGAACGGCATTGTTGAGGTTAACCCATGGCCCGATAACAATCTAACCGAACTTCTAACCGAACTATCACTACGCGGTCCTGATGAAATTGAACCATTTATTATCTTCCCAAGCTCAATTGAAGGAAAAGAAGGAGAATACAACCAGGCGAGATACATTCCAATTCCAGGTTCAGAAACAGAAAACTACACCATAACCTGCCTGGATCATCCGGATTCGGACACCTCAAAAATCTGCCTGGGAAAGGAAATCTCCAGATACACACTCCATCACTGGAAAAGTATTTCTCAGAATGACATCACTCTGAACGGCAAGAAGTACCGATTAGATGATTTTATCTCTTTGGATTTAGGTCCTTCTTCTTATAGATGGCTTGAAAATTCTTCAATATGGTCTGAAAACTGCGGCACAGAAAGCAGTTCTGTGTATTACAACACAGGCGCAGTTCTAGAACGGTTATATGGTAATGTTAGCGGGAGTGTCAATACTTCTAATGTTGCCCTTCTGTGCAAAGGGGGCAGATACCCTATTTCCAACACTGAAACCATTTTCGTAACAAACTTTTATTCGGATTCCAACGATTTGAGCTACGTCGGAAATTACGTTGAGTTTACCTATCTGGTCAGCGACCTAGAATTCGAGAACGGAAAGGACGGCGTGGTATTAGGTTGGGTCATGATAAACGATACTCCTGCACTGAAATCAGTATTCATCCCCTCGACCCACCCATACTATGCCCAGCTTCTGAACTGAGCGCCGAAAGGAACAGTTTTAAATTACCGAAGAGAATCACTTCTGCTTATTACTGGGTGTTTCTCATGAAGATAAAAAAATTAGGCGAAGCAATATGGGAATTGGAAAAGGAAGGAACAATGAAAGTTCCTGCGCTCATTTTCGGAACCGAGCCGGTGATGGAAAGGATGAAAAAGGATAGGACGCTCATGCAACTGCAGAACGTCGCTTCCTTGGAAGGGATAATAAACAACGCCATGGTGATGCCCGACGGCCACGAGGGCTACGGTTTCCCGATTGGCGGAGTTGCGGCATTCGATGCAGAGGAAGGCGTGGTTTCTCCCGGAGGAATCGGCTATGACATAAATTGCGGCGTGCGCCTGCTCACCACTGGTTTAACTTACGAGGAAGCGAAGCCCAAAATCAAAGCGCTCGCAGATAAATTGTTCACGAACGTCCCTTCAGGAGTAGGAAGCGAAGGCAAGCTTCGCCTGACGCACGATGAACTGGACAAGGTAGCAACAGGAGGCACAGAATGGGCCGTTGAAAACGGCTACGGATGGAAAGAGGACATAGAGCGCACCGAGGAATACGGAAGGATGGAAGGCGCTGACACGACGAAAGTGACCCCAACCGCGAAGGCGCGCGGGAAATCCCAGCTCGGAACCTTGGGTGCGGGCAACCATTTCCTTGAAATCCAGCGGGTGGAAAAAGTGATGAACGAAAGCGCGGCGAAATCCTTCGGGCTTGTGAAGGATGAAATAGTCGTGATGATACATTGCGGCTCGCGCGGCTACGGCCACCAGATATGCACTGACAACCTGGGTTCGATGCTCAACCTTGCCAACAGGATGAATTTATGGCTCCCGGACAGGGAGCTCGTTTACGCCCCGATAAAGACCCGCGAAGCCCAGGATTACCTTGCAGGGATGAAGTGCGCGGTGAATTTCGCGTTCGCGAACAGGCAGATGATAATGCACTGGGTGCGCCAGAGCTTTGACGAGGTGCTGGGAAAAGGCGCCAGCGACAACATGCATTTGGTGTACGATGTGGCGCACAACATAGCCAAAGTGGAGGAGCACGAAGTGGACGGAAAGCGGAGGAAGCTGATGGTCCACAGGAAGGGGGCCACACGTGCGTTCCCCGCAGGAAGACCAGAACTGCCGCCTATTTACAGAAGCGTGGGCCAACCGGTGATAATCCCGGGCTCCATGGGCACCGCGAGCTATGTGCTCGTGGGAAAGGAGAAAGGACTCGAGCTTTCCTGGGGGACCACCTGCCACGGCTCTGGGCGGACCATGAGCAGGGGCGAAGCCATAAGGACCCATGACCCCAACGCGCTCGTGAAGGATTTATGGGAGAAGCAACAGATTTACATACGCGCCAAGGACAAGAAGGTGATTGCCGAGGAAGCTCCGGACGCGTACAAGAACGTCGATGAAGTGGTGGAGAGCGTCGCGGCTGCAGGAATAAGCGAAATAGTCGCAAGAGTGAAGCCGGTCGCAGTGGTCAAGGGCTGATACAATAACCTGTGCGATAAATGCAGCCCAATCCTGGCTCAAAGGTGCCTGGCTGCAAGATAATCGGTTGAAGCGGGTGATGGAATGCTTATGAAGGAACTTGATGCGCACCGCAATTTATCCTCTTCGTTCTTTATCAGAATTCTCATCTCTGGATGCCTTATATTCACTATGGGCTCTCTAGAAGCGCTGCTATCCGGAGACCATCTGACAATCTATGTCGCTTCCAATGGTAACGATTTCGGGAATGGGACTATGAATGACCCTTTCGCAACCCTGGCCCGCGCTCGCGACGAGATCCGGGCATGGAAGCAGGAAGGGCGATTCACTGCATAAATTATCTGAGAGCCCGAAGATCCAGATTCCTTTAAACGCTTTTTCGGCAAATGGCGAACATTAAAAACCATTAGGCTCCATTTTACTTTATGGATGTGCACCTAGCGATGCCACTCGCTCGTTTGCGTTTTTTTCTCCTGCTCATTCTAGCGTTTGCCGCAGTTCATGCGGATTTCCGCCCTGCCGAAGACTTGCCTGACACATGGGAAAACATCCATCCTGCGCTCACCTTCAATTCTCATGTTTCCAATCTTTCGGCCGAAGCCGGAAAAATAGACGTGGTATGGGGATCGAGCCACCCGTACCAGCCCCCCGGAGTTTACAACATGTATTACTATCCCTTTGAGCGTGAATACACCACCAGCAATTTTACATTTTGGAATTCCACCCACCCAGACTGGATAGAATACCAGTGCGACAGGGTTACGCCTGCATACACATTCGGGGACACCAACATGCCGCTGGACATAGCAAATCCAGCTGTTCTGGATTACATGTTCACCACCTATCTCTCTCCAGCCATATGGCGAGGATACGAAGGCATAGCCTTTGACAACGTGGCGCTTTACAGCTACGGGAAAAGATGCGGCCATTACAATCTTTCCGGCAGCTGGGTGGCGCAATACAGCGGCAACAACACCGACCCTGCGTACATGGCAGATGTAATGCTCTGGGCGGCCAACATGACCGAGCGGATCCATGCAATCAACGGGACAGCGACCATGAATTTCGAGTTTCTTTACGCCAGCGGGGCAGAGAACACATTATCCTATCAGCTCCTTGGCCTCATGGACATGCAGTTCGACGAACGGGGCATGACCAACTGGGGCCATTCAGGAGACAATTACATGACGGACGATCTCTGGATGCAGGTGATGCAGGAATACCAGTACATGGCAGAGCACGACAAAGGTTTAGTTATATGCAACGAGGAGCCAGAGAATTTTTCAGCCATTTCCAGGGAAGAGGTGCAGTGGATCCTGGCGAACTACCTGCTTGCGAAAGGGAACCACACCTATATCTACATAACCGGCCCGCCGGGCAA